>QMLZ01000023.1 GCA_003646995.1 Deltaproteobacteria bacterium
CTGAAGGAGAAAATGGTGCCGCTTTTCTCTAACCTCAAAGCACGATTCGGTGTGAGCCTGATTCATTTTCACGTGCCGCCCGGGAGATCATTCTTGCGCCTGCACGCCCCTGAGAGCCATGGAGAAATGCTCGCATACAGAAAAAGTGTGATAGAGTGCTTAAGGAAAAGGAAGGCAGTAACAGCCTTGGAATGGGGGCTGGCAGGCCTGGCCATAAGGGCTGTAAGCCCGATCTTTTGCCATGATCAACTGGTTGGAAGCGTGGAGGTCGGATATCCCTTTGGCGGGCCATTTCTCCACAGACTCAAACAAACTTGGGGCCCGGACTTTACCGTGTATGAGAAAAGAGGTGAATCAACCTACGTTCGGCTGGCATCCACAAGTGAGACCGGCGGGATATTCTTGCGCCTTGGGAAACTAGTTCCTGGGCGGAAACCAATGGTACTCATCGCCCCAAACGGCTTCACAGATATATCTGTATTGATTGGACCTATTCTTGATTACAACGGTGATGTAGTAGGTGTTGTGGAGATTGACATTGACCGGTCCAAAATTGAAAAGAGCCTTGGAAGGACGAAAAAGATGATGCTCTTGGCCGGGTCCGCAGGCATTGCCATGTCGTTTTTGCTTACTTGGCTCATAGCATCGATTTTTGTAAAGCCTATTAGAGAGATCGTAAAGGAGGCGGAGGAAATAGCAGAAGGAACTAGGAAGAGCCATCTTGAAGAGAGGCCTGAAGATGAGATGGGCCATCTGAGCAAATCGCTTAACAAGATGCTTGAGGCTCTTCAGGCTAGACAAAGACAGATCGAAGAATACGCAAGAACACTAGAGCAAAGGGTCAGGGAGAGGACAGCAGATTTGGTTGCTTCCGAGGAAAAGTACCGTACCCTGGTTGATAATTTGCCTCTGGTGGTCTATCGGCTCCACAAAGACGGGACCCTCGAATTTATCAATCCCTATTTTACAGAAAAACTTGGCTATACTCCCGAAGAAGTTGTGGGAGATAAGGATTTTTGGCGGGTTGTTATATGCGGGGGCGGAGAAGGCGACAAAGACATCATTGAGACATGTTGGGGAGAAAGCAGGGAGTTTCGCACAGAGAGGACCGTAAGGAGCAAGGAGGGGCAACCGTATGTATTTATCGACCAAGCCATGCCCATGAGGGACGAAAAGGGTGCTGTGAAATGGATTGATGGCATTATGCTTGATATTACCGAACTGAAAAGGCTGCAAGAAAGGGCCTTGAGATCTGAGGAGATCAGAATTCTAGGGGAAATGTCGGCTCGCTTTGCCCACGAATTAAGAAATCCTCTTGCAACTGCAGGAGGGTTCGCGCGAAGGCTTGTAAAGAAACTTCCTGAAGGGGAGGAACATAAGAAGATCGCCCAGATCATAGTGGATCAGGTATCAAGGCTCGAGAACATACTTCGAATAATGCTTTCTTCCATTGAACCTGTACAACTTGCTTTAGGCCGGGTGGACATAGAAAAGCTACTGAACTCGTGTATACAAGAGCTTGAAAAGGATTTGCAGGACTGCGGGGTGAGGCTGAATTTACAAATCCCCGAGCAACTCCCAGCCGTACAAGCTGATGAGGGTCTGCTGCTGAGGGCATTCGAAAGCGTGCTTGGCCACGTGCTTGCCATGACGCCTTCTGGAGATAGTATCACACTGCGAGCTGAAAGGGATGATGGCTCACTGGTCATTGAGATACGCTACAGGGCCTCAGGTATAGACGAAGAGGATATTGAGCAATTCTTTTTGCCCAGGCAGGTGGAGATGGCAAAAGAAAAGGCCTGTGACTTACCACTGGCCAAGGTTATTATCCATCGGCATGGCGGCGCAGTAAAGGTCACCAAGGAAGAAGGAGACGACTTGGTTAACATAAGGATAGAATTGCCCATAAGAGAGGGTTAAAAGACCGACACAGAAAAATGAACTGATCCAGCAACAGAGGGCCTTGTGATACGAAGTTTTTTTATAAATACAATTGTGATTGTCCACAGTATAATAATGTGCCTTTGGGGATTGATGCTTATCCCTTTTGACCGCAATGGTAGGTTGATACATTTTTTGGCCGCAGTTCCATGGGCCAAGGCCATACTCTGGTATTGCGGGGTAAAGGTGGTTACAAACGGGCTTGAAAATGTGGACCCAAGGGTTCCTAGGATTTACATGACCAACCACCAGAGCTACTTGGATGTTTTTGGCCTCTTGTCTGTTCTTCCCGTGGACTTTAAGTTTCTCATGAAACAGGAACTAATGAAAATCCCCCTTCTGGGCTTTGCCATGAGGAGGGCCGGCTACATAGGAATAGAGCGAGATGATCCCCGAAAGGCAGTGGCAAGCATGAAGGCGGCGGCTGAAAGAATACGGAAAGGCGCATCAGTTCTCATATTTCCTGAAGGCACGAGAAGCAAGGACGGAACCCTCCAATCCTTCAAAAGAGGAGGGTTTAATTTGGCCCTTAGGGCCGGCTGCGAGATTATTCCCATTGGTTTGAGTGGCAGCGGCAGGCTGTTGCCTAAAGGAAGTTTTCGTGTTAGAAAAGGCGTGTTCGCCATATCGGTTGGGCGACCTATAGACGTATCCAGATATAGAAAAAAGACCATTGACCTACTCATGGATGAGGTGAGAGCGGCAATCCAGAGGCTCAAAGAGGAATCAGAACAGTTGCTCGATGCTGCGCAGAGTGGAAAAAGATGAATTGGGGATTAAAACCGATGGATGACAGGGATGGCTTCATAAGTGCATACAAGGAGTTCAGAGAAAGCGTAGACTTGGACAGACAAGCAGGCCCGCCTGACCTCAACCATCTGGTATGGTGTCTTTTAGCAGGAATGCCCAGCGTCCCTGCGGACGAGGAGGATACACCTGAGGCCCCTTTGAAGGCGATTGACCAGAGGGTGGCGATATTAAAGGCAGTTTTCGTAGAGGTCAACAGCGAAGAAGAGGACGGCTTCCTGGATGAAGCCCTGAGTCTATATGATGAGGCTGCAAGGCTGGCCAAGCTTCTCATTGAGGAAGCTGGTGAAACCCTGTGACCCCAATCTGACTTTTCCTCGGAACACCGTTCACCCCATATTCCACCGTTGGACCAACGCGCCCTTTAAGTGCGGTCAGGCGTGGGCCGGGGTTGACAATGTCTGGTTTTTTACAAGGTGCTGGAGATCACAATCTTCTGTATTTGGCTCGTTCCTTCGTAAATTTGAGTGATCTTGGCATCCCTCATCATTCTCTCCAGGGGATACTCGCGCACGTACCCATAACCGCCCAATAATTGGACTGCATCGGTGGTGACCTTCATGGCGGTCTCAGCCGCAAAAAGCTTGGCCATGGCAGAGCGGCGGAGCGCTTCCTTGGAAAGCTTCTCAAGGTTCTTGGGTAGCTTCTCGAAAAAGGCGGCAGCTTTGTAAGTTAGCTGACGCGCAGCCTCCACCTGGGTGGCCATGTCTGCCATCATCCACTGTAGGCCCTGGAAGGAGAACAACGGCTTGCCAAACTGCATCCTTTCCTTGGTGTACTGCACAGCATAGTCCAGGGCTCCCTGTGCAATACCCGTAGCCTGGGCAGCTACCGGGATGCGGGTAATGTCAAAGGTTTTCATTGCTATGTAAAAGCCTTTGCCCTCACCGGCCAAAAGGTTGTCAGCGGGTACCTTTACATCTTCGAGGATCACCTCGACCGTGGAAGAGGCCCTGAGCCCGAGTTTTCTCTCGTGCTTACCGATCTTGAAGCCAGGGGTGTCGGTATCAACGATAAACATGCTGATTCCTCTGTGGGGTACAGCAGAAGGATCTGTTCTTGCAGCAACGCAGATAACCTTTGCCACGTCAGCATGGGAGATAAAGATCTTGGTGCCATTCAGGACATAATAGTCGCCCTGTTTGACGGCCTTGGTCCTAAGGCCAGCCACATCCGAGCCAGCGTTGGGCTCGGTGACCCCAAATGCTACCAGATGCTCGCCGGTAGCCAATTTGGGGAGATATTTTGCTTTTTGCTCCTCGTTGCCTGCAAGAAAGATCGGTGTTGAACCCAGTTCATGTACTAGAAGAATCACTGCAGTAGAGGCGCAAAATTTGGCGATCTCTTCTATGGCAAGGCAGAGTGATAGCAATCCCATCTCTGCTCCCCCGTATTTTTCGGGAAAGTCCGCACCAAACAGGGCGTTTTCTCTCAACACCTCAACCATATCCCAAGGAAAGGACTCCTCCTCGTCTCGCTTATCCGCCCCGGGCGCTATTTGTTCCTTTGCAATTCGCGCTACCGTATCCCTCAACATTTTTTGCTCATCAGTCAGGTCGTAAGTCATTGTTCCACTCCTTTCGGGTATTGCATTTGATGGATATCTCCACCTCCAGGCCCAATATCGCCAAAAAGTGCCACCTGTCAGCGGGCCAGACAAACGGTTCTTTGCTTCTCCTTGAGGTATCCACCTGCTTCTGGGCCCCGTTGTATAACCCAAGGACAAGGTGGTGGCAAGTAGATTTTGCTGTTGACGTTATGGTTTCTGGGTGGTAGTGTACAACTAACCCTTTATAACACCGAGGGGCCTGAGACGTGCTACCTTGGTGGCCAGGCCAGCACGGTGGACTACCTCCACTACTTGAGAGACATCCTTGTATGCCTCAGGCATTTCTTCTTTGAGAGTTTTTTTGCCCCTTGATTGAACGATTATGCCCTTGTCTTCCAGTTCACGGCCAATTGACCGGCCCTTTGCTCGCTTGATGGCCTGCGAGCGGCTGAGCACCCGGCCGGCCCCATGGCAGCTTGAAGCAAAGGTTTGTTCAAGGGCAATAGCGGAACCAACCAGAACATAGGACTCGGTTCCCATGTCTCCTGGTATTAAAACCGGCTGGCCAACGTTACGGTATACGTCGGGCAACAGGTGATGGCCTTTTGGAAGGGCCCGCGTGGCGCCCTTTCGGTGGACGCAAAGCTTGACCTTTTTTCCGTGTATGGTGTGGTCCTCCAGCTTAGCAATGTTGTGGCACACATCGTAGAGAAGCCGCATTTGGAGTTCGCGGGGACTGATGGAAAGGGTTTTGAGGAAAGTCTCCCTTGTCCAGTGCATAAGGATCTGGCGGTTTGCCCAAGCGTAGTTTGCTGCACATGCCATTGCAGCCAGGTAACGCTGCCCCAGATCTGAGGTAATAGCGGCACAGGCGAGTTGCCTGTCGGGGAGTCCAAATTTTTCAACATGGCGGGTCATTTCTTTTAAAAAGTCGTCGCATATTTGATGGCCAAAACCCCGCGAGCCAGAATGAATGAACACAGTTAGCTGGCCTTCGAAAAGTCCAAAGGTGTCGGCAACCCTTTTGTCATAGATTTTTTCCACTACCTGGATTTCCAGGAAATGGTTGCCGGAGCCAAGGGTTCCCAATTGATCGGAGCCTCTTTTGAATGCCCTTTCGCTGAGGACTGAGGGGTCTGCACCTGGCATGGTGCCATAGTCTTCGGTTCGCTCAAGGTCTTCGGGTTCTCCGTAGCCGTTTTCCACGGCCCATGCGGCCCCCTTGCGCGCGACTTTTTGCTCGTCCTTCTTTGACAATTTGAGGGGTCCGGACGATCCCACCCCCGTTGGAATATCCCTGAACAACGCGGAGATCAGGTCCCTTATCTTGGGGCGGATTTCGTCAGCGGTGAGGGCTGTGGTCATAAGGCGGCAACCGCAATTTATGTCGTATCCGACGCCGCCCGGGGACACCACGCCTTCGTTTATTTCGAAGGCAGCTACTCCCCCTATGGGGAAGCCGTATCCCCAGTGGATGTCCGGCATGGCCAGGGCGTAGTTGACAATTCCTGGAAGGGTTGCCACATTGCGGACCTGGACAAGGCTCTGGTCCTCCTTAACGGCATCAATGAGCTCTGAACTGGAGAAGATCAGACCAGGGACACGCATGTCACCTGTGCGGGGAATAAGCCAGCGAAATTCATCAATTTTTTCCAATTTGATATCCATGTTTGTCCTCGCGCTTAAACTATTTGGCCCTTAGGGCCGAGAAAAATAAAGGATGCAGAATATTCATGCGAAGCGATTCAAAGATCAAAAATGACCTTAGCTTCCCAGCCCCCTTGCGCACGGTTAACGGAAGCCTGGTGATAGGTTACTGCCTTGATTTCGTAAACGATTTCATGCTTATCAGGGTCAAAAGGTACACAAAGGACAATGGCCTGTAGAGATGTGGAACTAGAAATCTTGAGTTCTCGGGTATCACAAAAGATGAGTCCTTCACCCTCAAAGAGATATAGGATTTCTCCTAGCCACCTTATGAAGAGATCGGTAAGATCATGACCGTCAACGGAAATCCGGGTCTCCCTTGTGGGTCTTTGATTCTCGCTTCTCACCATTGTTTGTGTGAGGGCCTTGGCACCCGAGATAAAAAGGTCCTCAATGTCCTTGCCCCGGACTATCATGCCAAGGTCAGCAGTATGGTCAAGCAATTGAAAATCAGGACTTTTGGTAACCATAAAAACATTTTATAAGTGGGGCAGGTAAAAGTCAAAGCTCAAGGGATAGCTGCTCTTTAACTATTGAATTAGCGGAGCAACCAGCAACAAAGTACTTGCGCGTACGCGCTGAACCCAAAATTTTATCTAGAGGAGTTGGAATATGATCTGTGCATTTTGTCATGCAGAGATTGAGGTGGATACCCCAATCAGCAGGAGAGATGTGTGCCCAAATTGTGGGAGGGACTTGCACTGCTGTAAGCAATGCAAGTTCTACGATCCCCACTCCTACAATGAATGTAAGGAGGTTATGGCAGAGCGAGTGGTTGATAAGGAAAGGGCGAACTTGTGCGAATATTTTGTAGTAAGGGGATCTGCTGTTAAGCACATGGACAAGGCCAAGCAGGCTAAAGAAGCATTGGAAAATTTGTTCAAGAAGACTCCCTAGTTTTTCAATGAACTAACCCCCTAGTGCGCTTTCTCGAAAACAACCACATCCTGGAGACACCGAATTATAGAATCCAGGCCGGGGATGGGGCGGTTGATTAGTATGGCAAAAGGATAGAATTGTTCCCCAGTTTGGCGGATATATCCTGCGCATGTCCTTATGCCCCTCAGGGTACCGGTCTTATAATAAAGCTTGCCGTCGCTTTTCAATAATCTGTAGTAGGGTCGAAATTTCCTCAGAACCTTTAGCATGCCTTGTGCTGATATTCTATTTTTCCTGGATATGCCGGAGCCTTCGATAATCGTGGCTTCCTTGAGCCCAAGGTCGTTCATTGCAAATTCCCTCAGTACCCTAACACCCTTTTCAAGGGTTGCCGGCGGCCCGAATCTCTTTGCCCCCATGGCGAGCATGAGTTGATTGGCCATGAAGTTGCTGGAAAACTCGAGCATTTTCTGAATCACCTGTCGCAATGTGAAGGGCGAGTAATACTCAAGTATGAGTCTCGCCTCCTGTGGCACCGCACCAATACATGTGATCCCGGGAGTCGGGATGCCTGAATCGGCCAGAAAAGCACAGATCAACTCCCCTGTATACCGGGCCGCAAGCTCAGGATCGTCCCCGATACAATAACGGCCCTTTGTCGCGCCGATGTGTCTGGCAATTTTTCTGGCAAGCGGGGTAATGGGGGTCTGTGGCTCACCTGAAATGAATTCCCCCTTTTTGTCGCGGGCCACCTTTATGGTGTTGAAATTGGCCGAAAGGGCTGAGGGCGGCGCATCATATGGATTGGTACTATGCCCTCTGCCCGGTATAGTTATGTGGCGGGAAAAATAGGTGTTGTCCAAGAAAATAGCGTTTACATGGGAGATTTTTCCCAAAAGCTCTTTGGCCATTTCTCTAAGAACTTCTGATATGAGTAATGGATCTCCATAGCCCTTTATTATCAGGTTGTGGTGTTTGTCAGTGTAAAATTCTGTTTTGAACCGATAATCGATGCCCAGTTCATGGATCGCGACCAGGCTTGTGAATAGTTTCAGGGTGGATGCAGGAATTCGCGGTATAGATTCGTTTTTTGCCAGGATTTGGCCCCCTCCAGGGTCAGCCAGAATCAGGGAATCGGTGGATCTTATTTCCTCCAAACAAGGGAAGTTATCAGCAAGCGTGGCTCTTGGCCGGGGTAGGGCAGTGACCAGTAAGGCGACCAGCCACACACAGGGCATGGCCCTCCAACAGCCATACAATAGTAACTTGCCGAATTTAAGAATTGTCTTTACTGGGTTCATCGGGAAAAGATTCGGGAATATCACCGAGGGGCGCTATGCAACAATCGGTAAGGATGGCGATTTTTTCCTCTATTGATTTTCTCTTGTCCACATACAAATGTATTTCGCCCTTAACCTTACACAGTCCCCCCTTGAGCTTTAGCCCGGCTGTCTCGAGCTTATCGTAATGGATTTGTATACCTTTTTGTGCTACCCTTTGTTCTAGTTCACGAAGGGTCAATTCCTTGCGGGAAGGGCCGCGTTTTTTGCTTGATGGTGCTTTTTTCATGGCTTTGCTTATTCTCCCGACGCTTCTCCATAGCCCATAATCGGCTCAGGGGTCGTTGAAGTTGAAGTATTAGCACAGGATTTGATTTTTGCAAAGTAGGAACAAACCCCCTGCGAGGTTTTGGGCCCGGCGGCCTAAAGGAGGGATGAGGTGGTAACCGGTTTTGATTCAGTTGAGCAGGTAATGGACAAAATGGCCGAGGCCAACTACATTGCAGACCGCTCCCTAGCCACGGTCCTTTTCCTTTCCCATCGCTTGCAGAAACCAATATTCCTGGAAGGGGAACCCGGAGTTGGAAAAACCGAGGTTGCACTTGTAATGGCCAAGATCTTCCACGCCGAGCTCATTCGTCTCCAGTGCTATGAGGGCCTGGATGCAACTACGGCACTTTACGAATGGAACTATCCAAAGCAGTTGCTCTACATAAGGCTCCAAGAGAGCGAAAAAAGGGGCAAGGAACAGATTGAAAAGGCGCTTTTCAGTGAACAATTCCTTATCCGTAGGCCCCTGCTTGAAGCCATAGTACGGGCTGATCACACTGCGCCCGTTCTTCTTATAGATGAGATTGATCGTTCTGATGAGGAATTTGAGGCCTTTCTATTGGAAGTCCTTTCAGATTTCCAGATCACTATCCCCGAGATCGGCACAATCCGTGCCAAGCATAGACCTCATGTAATAGTTACCTCCAATCGCACCCGGGACGTGCACGATGCTCTGAAGCGACGATGTCTTTATCATTGGATAGACTATCCGTCCTTTGAAAAAGAGTACAAGATAATCATGACAAAACTTCCTGGGATTGACGCAAGCTTTGCGGAGCAGGTGGCCGGGTTTATGCAACTCATCAGAAAGGAGGATTTACTCAAAAGACCAGGGGTGTCCGAGACCCTTGACTGGGCCAGGGCACTGGTGGAGATGCACAGAGATCATCTGGACGAGGAAGTGGTCATGGAGACCTTGGGTTGCATATTAAAATATCAGGAAGACATCCAGAAGTTCAAGCAAGAAATTTGGAGCAATGAGGAAAAGAGGGCAGCATACCTCCAGTAAATATCATTTGGCAGACGAGGCATTTGCTGCCCATGGATTGGCAGCCCGGGTGATCGGCTTTGGATATTTTCTGAAGCAACGGGGCTTTCGGGTTTATCAGAGCAGTATGCAGGACGCCCTTCGGAGCTTGGAAAACGTTAGCATCTACAGGAAAGAGGAGTTTTTTAATGCTCTGAGGGCGAATCTTGTGTCCAGCGACCTAGAGTGGGTACAGTTTACACGCCTTTTTGAGCAATATTGGAACGAGATTGAAGAGGGTGGTCAAGATAGAGCCGAAAGCAATAAAGGGAAGGATCAAGGCACCAATGAAAGGCCGGACAGGCCCAAAGATATGATTGAGATGGAACAGGCACCAGGAGAAAGGGGCGATGAGGGGCTTGAGCAGGGTTGGATCAGGGAAATAGGTTACAGCCCTGTATCTGAGGTTGAAAGGGTTGATCTCGGGAAATTCGAAAAGGAGGATATTGCCACGGCCCAACTTGCCTTGAGGAAGATCATGGCAAGTTTTAAGACTGCCAAGACAAGGCGGTTGCGCAAGGTACAGCAGAAAAAAAGTCTTATGGATTTTCCACGGGTTGCCAGAAAGAGTCTCAAGTACGGCGGCATCCCTATGGAGCTTTTTTACAAGGAAAAAAGGAAACGGCTCAAGAGACTTGTAATTCTTGCTGATGTAAGCGGGTCCATGGAGAGGTACGCAAGGTTCGTTATTCCCTTTTTGCTGGGGCTCAGGGGTATTGGGCCGAAGGCAGAGGTTTTTGTTTTTTCCACCACCCTTGCCCATGTCACTCCCTTGGTGCGCCACTTGGATGTGGAAAAGGCGCTGACAGAGATGGTAAAACGCCTGCCCGAGTGGTCAGGAGGCACCAGGATCGGCTACTCACTGCATCAATTCAACCAAATGCATGGCACTTTGCTCAATAGGAGAACCGTAGTACTGGTATTGAGTGATGGCTGGGATCTCGGGGCCAAGGAGCTGCTGAGAAGAGAGATGGCTCACATAGGCGCAAAGGCATTTTGTACCATTTGGCTGAATCCTTTGGCGGATGATCCGGCCTTTCAACCTATTTGCCGGGGAATGCAAACTGTCATGCCGTACGTGGATTATTTGCTTCCCGCCAGTAGCCTGGAAAGCCTCAAGAGGGTGGGCCATGTGCTTTCCAGGGTCATGGTGCACTAGTTTGCTTCGTGAATCACCGTAAAACCGTCCGGCACAGCAAAGTTAAAGGTTTCCCTAGTGAGGCTCTTGGCCGGAGCGATCCTGTCAAAGTAAAACCGGGTGGTAGTGCCTATGGGATTAATGATGTCCAGAACTCGGAGGTCGAATTCCCTTGAGACTTGCACCCTTATCCTATCCACATTTTCCCACGGGGGCGAGGGAACCATTTCCAGGATCAATTGATCTTGGTCTTGGGATTGGACCACATTAATGGTGAACTTACTTTTCAATCTTGTGGGTTCTTCCCATAAGTCGGTTATTATTCGGAGCTCTTGGCCGAACTGCTCTGAGGAGTACTGATAAACCTTTTTCTCCTCGGGTATTATCCACCAAAGCGAGCTTCCGTCAGTAACAAGGGTTTCTTCCCTGGGGATCTCTTGCTCAACCTTCAGCAGGTCAGGGGGCAATACGTATATCTTGCCTGAGGCGAGATCTCCCTTTACCTTGCCTCCCAGCATTGACATGGTCCTGGTTTTGACTTCCCGGCGGTAGTCAATGACCAGGCCTCTGTCGGCCTTGTAATGTTCATGTATTCCCTGGAGGATTTGGTCTACGTCAAAGGCATATCCCTGTCCAATCCCTACAGCGCAGACAAGCAAAAGCACCACCAAACCAATTGTTCTATATTTCTTTTCTTCCATAAACCTCCCTTGGCCTTACCCCATCTGACGGACCCACTATTCCTTCCTTTTCCATGAGTTCTATCATGCGGGCCGCACGGTTATATCCAACCCGCAGCTTTCGTTGTAACATGGAAATTGAAGCCTGCCCCGTGTTGAGCACGATCTCGACAGCCTCGTCATATTTTTCGTCCCTTTCAATTCCGAGTTCTTCAGCCTCTTCTTCTGTTTGCATCTTGTTGATTATGCTGGCCTCGTAATCTGGTTTCCTCTGGGACCGCAGGAAATCGGTCACTCGCTTTATTTCGTCCTCGGATACAAAGGCCCCGTGAATCCTCATGATTCGGGCCACACCCGGGGGCAAGAACAGCATATCGCCCTGCCCCAGAAGATTTTCAGCCCCAATTGAGTCCAAAATGGTTCTGGAATCGACTTTAGATGTTACCTGGAAAGAGATTCGGGCAGGAAAGTTGGCCTTGATAATCCCGGTAATAACGTCAACCGAAGGTCTCTGGGTGGCGATTATCAGGTGAATACCTGCCGCCCTTGCCATCTGGGCAAGCCTGGTTATGGCCTCTTCCACATCCCTTGAGGATGCCATCATCAGGTCAGCCAGCTCGTCTATGACCAGCACGATGTAAGGCAGGGGGCGGTTTTGCTGGCCGGTATCGTCTTCGACCTTGGGCAGCTTTCCCTTAACTACAGCCCTGTTGTAAGTTTCTATGTTCCTGAACCCCCTGTCAGACAGGATCATATAGCGTCGTTCCATTTCTTCGACTGTCCATCGCAGGATCTTGGTCGCCTCTTTTGGAGACGTTACCACCGGGTACATGAGATGAGGAATGTCATGGTAGATGGACAGTTCGATTCGCTTGGGGTCTATCATCAGGAATTTCACTGTTTGGGGATCCACCTTAAATAACAGGCTGTTTACCATGGCGTTTATGGACACGCTTTTCCCTGAACCCGTAGCCCCGGCTACTAGAAGATGGGGCATCTTGGTCAGGTCAGTGACAACCGGGGAACCCGTGATATCCTTTCCCAAGGCGATTGGCAGCCTGTAACGACTGCTTTTGAATTCAGGGCTTGACAGCACCTCCTTGAGGTAAACCATTTGTCTCTTATTGTTGGGTATCTCGATTCCAATGGCGGCCTTACCGGGAATGGGAGCCACGATCCTGATACTGGGCGCCCTGAGGGCTAGGGCGAGGTCGTCTGAGAGCCCCGCAACCTTACTTATCTTTATGCCTGGTGCGGGCTTGAACTCGTACATGGTAATGACAGGCCCGGGCATTATCTCTGACACTTCGCCTTCAACGCCAAAATCGGCCAGCTTCTTTTCGAGCAGCCGGGCATTCATTTCAAGGCTTTCCTGTTGTATCTCCATTTCGGGCTTGTCTGGAGGATCATCAAGGAGGTCAAGGGGGGGCAATGAAAAATCTGTTCCCTGAGCCATGAAAGGAAAAGGTACCTGTTCGGGTTCTTTCTTGGGTTCTGGGGGGGGAGGCACCACCTTAACCCTTGGTTTTGATCTTATTTTTCTTTTGGCTTCCCTGGTTTTTTTGGCCCTTTCCCTTTTGGCCCTTTTTTTGTCTGCGAGCAGACCTATCCACCTGATACCCAGCAGAACCCATCCCCAGAGGGTTGAAACGACCCATTTGAGAGACAGGTGGGTAACGTACATAAGAGAGATCAGGAACACGGCTCCCAGCAGTAGGTATGTGCCGAAGCTGTTGAGAAGTTGCTTGAGGAAGTGGGAGACGTAAAAACCCACCAGGCCTCCTGCCATAACTTCGCCACCCCGTAAGGCAACAGGCTTGCCAAGCTTGAGCCCGAGTAATCCTGCTGTGGACAGGATCAATGAGGCGAGGCAAACCGAGGAGGCCAGCACAGAGTCAAATTCCTCTCCGCGAAATGAGATTACAGCCCAGCCAATGCAGATCAACACCAGCCAAAAAGAAGAAAAACCGAGTGCAAGGAACAGGGCGCCGGCAAGGTGTGCCCCCAGTGTACCAAAGAGATTCTGGAAATGCCCCAGGGGCCCGCTCACATTCCACACCAAGGGGTCAGAAGGGTGGAAAGAGAGCAGGCTTCCCCCTAGAAAGATGGAAAGCAGTATTGCTACTATTCCTCGGATTTCGTGCCGGATAGGGTGTCTATCGTCGTTTTTTTCTTTTCTCTTTGCCAATGGAAAACCTATGAATCTGCCTTATGGCCTACTGCCTTTTTCCGTCCTCCAGGTCCCGGTTCAGCCTGTCCTGCATCTTCATTTACACATGGACCATCAAGGGAAGAATAACAGGCCTTCGCTCGATCACCTTTTGGAAAAACTTCCTTAGACGCCTCTTTATTTCCCCTTTTATGACAGATTCATCCTTGTAAAGCTCTTCTTGCCCTTCGTCAAGTACTTCCAGCACAACGGACTTGGCGTCTTCTATGATATATCTTGCCTCTTCTTCAAAAACAAATCCTCGGGAGATTATGTCAGGCCCATAAATGATATCGCCGGTTTGCTGGTTAAGCACCAATAGAACTATGAGAACCCCGTTTTCACTCAGCCTCCTTCTTTCTTTCAGTACGGAATCGCCAATGTCTCCCACACCTTTGCCGTCCACCAGTATCCTCCCGGTGGAAACGCTACCTTCGAACCAGGCCGCTTGATCTTCAAAGCACACGACCGAGCCATTGGTGGCAAGAAGCAGGTTTTCCCGGGGAATCCCCATTTCGGCAGCCAACTGAATGTGCCTTACCAGGTGCCGCACCTCTCCGTGTATGGGGATGAAGTACTTCGGCCTAACAAGGCTCAGGAGCAATTTTAGTTCCTCTTGCTTGGCATGCCCGGAGGTGTGTATCTCTGAAACTTTCTCATAAACAACTTCCGCCCCCTGTTCATACAGCTTGTTAATTACCGCGGTTATGGCCCTCTCATTTCCTGGGATAAACCGGGAGGAAAGAATCACTGTATCACCCTTGTGTATTTTGATGTTGCGGTGCGTTCCCTGGACCATTCGGGCGAGTGCGGACATTGGTTCACCCTGGCTGCCGGTTGTTATTATGGTAAGCTCGTTGTCAGGAAACTGATCAATCTGGTTTTCTCCCACCTCCTGATCCTGGGAAAAGTCCAAAAATCCTTGTTTTCTGGCCAGTTGCACATTGGTGAGCATGCTCTTGCCGCTGAACATGACCTTACGTCCGTATTTGATGGCGAGGTTTACAACCTGCTGAATTCGCGTAATATTAGATGCAAATACCGCGACAATGATTCTTCCTTTGCAGGTTCGGAAAAAATCCTCCAGTGATTTTTTAACGTCCTGTTCACTTAGCGTGAAGCCTTCTTTCTCGGCGTTCGTGGAATCCGAGAGAAGTGCAAGAACCCCTCTGTATCCATAAACCGCAAAGCGGGCCAGATCAGTGGCCTGGGCGTCGACCGGGGTCGGGTCGATCTTGAAATCACCAGAGTGTACTAACGTTCCTTCAGGAGTTGTGAGCGCCAGACCCACACCGTCAACGATACTGTGGTTCACGCTTATGAATTCCAACTGAAAAGGTCCTATGCCTAAATTATCACCGGGACAGATGGTGTTGAGGTTGGCCATTTCCAACAGTTTGTGTTCTCGGAGCTTTTCTTTAAGAAGTTCTAAGGTGAAGCTGGTTCCATAGACAGGAAGGTTAAACTCCCTCAGCAGGAAAGGCATGGCTCCAATGTGGTCCTCATGACCATGAGTCAGGATGACAGCGGAAAGCTTGCCCTTGTTTTCTCTCAAGTACTGGAAGTCAGGGATTACGAGATCAACGCCCGGCATGAAATCTTCTGGGAACATAAGGCCTGAATCCACAACGAGGATTGAATCCCCGTATTCGAAAACCATCATGTTAAGGCCGATTTCTCCAAGTCCACCTAGGGGTATAAACTTCAGCATAAAACCATTTCCTTTCAGGGGGAAGGCACAAGTTTATTATCTTCGAATAATTTCCAAAACTTACAATAGCTTACTTCTTTATTGCCTCGGAGTCAACCTGGTAAATATGCTGGCCGGGTTCGCTTCCTAAGGGTTTCAGGCGGTGCATGGATAATTATTGACAATTTATCCTCCTGAGAATAAATATGCGGCTGACATTAAACAAGGAGAGGGGTGCATGAAACTACACGAGTATCAGGCCAAGGAGGTATTTCAGAAAGCAGGCATAGCCGTTCCCAAGGGAAGGCTTTTGACCTCCAGTGATAAGCTTGGATCGGTTTTGGAGGAAATCCCAGGGCCTCCGTGGGTTATCAAGGCCCAGGTTCATGCTGGGGGCAGAGGGAAAGGAGGGGGTGTAAGGCTTGTGAAAAGCCCGGAGGAGGCCGAGGAGGCAGTGTCTCAGCTCCTGGAAAAGCCGCTTGTGACCCCCCAGACCACGGCCGAAGGAGTAATTGTGCACCAGTTGTTAGTGGAAGAAGGCGTGGATATTGACAGGGAGTTCTACCTGGGAATGACAGTTGACAGGAAACTTGCTTGCCCAACCATGATCTTCAGTCCGTCGGGCGGCATGGAGATCGAAGAAGTGGCCAAGCAGTCCCCCGGGCTGATTTTTAAGGAGCCCGCAGATCCTGTAACTGGTTGGATGCCGTATCAAGCCAGAAACTTGATCTATCGCCTATCCCCATTACCCCAGGGGACGGCTGTAAGACAACTTAGCTCTGTAATGAAAAAGATTTTTGATCTCTTTATTTCTAACGACTGCAGCCTTCTGGAGATAAACCCCTTGGTGATCACCAAGCAGGGTGATGTTGTTGCCCTTGATGCCAAAATGACCATTGATGACAATGCGTTGTATAGGCATAAGGATCTGGCGGAAATGGACGATCCGAGGGAAAAAGATCCGCTTGAGGTTTTGGCAGAGGCCGCAAACTTGAACTACATCAGGCTCAACGGCAATATCGGCGCCATGGTGAACGGAGCAGGGCTCGCCATGGCTACTATGGATGTAATCAAGTTGGCAGGGGCCGAACCCGCCAATTTCCTGGATGTTGGGGGTGGAGCCAGCGAGGAGATGATCACCAAGGGCTTTGAGATTATTCTCAAGGATGAAAGGGTCAAGGCCATTCTTATAAACATCTTCGGTGGCATATTACGGTGCGACGTATTGGCTCGCGGCGTGCTTGAGGCAGCAAAAAAGACTGATATCAATGTGCCCCTTATCGTCCGACTGGAGGGTACCAATGTGGAGGAAGGACGCAGAATTTTACAGGAATCTGGTTTAGATTTTCTGGTAGCCAAGGATATTGCTGAAGCGGCCGAACTGGTGGCCAAAGAGGTCAGGAAACAGGGCTAGGAGCAAAGACATGAGCATATTAGTAGATGAAAACAGCAGGGTTGTGGTTCAGGGAATCACCGGCAGAGAGGGGACCTTTCACACTAAGCAGATGCTTGCCTATGGGACGAATGTGGTGGCTGGAGTGACTCCCGGCAAGGGAGGGCAAGAGGTGGAAGGGGTGCCTGTAATGAACAGGGTTGCAGAGGCGGTAGAAAAGGAAGGGGCCAATGTATCGTGCATTTTCGTGCCAGCCCCATTCGCCCCTGATGCCGTGTTGGAGGCTGCGGCCGCGGGCATAAAGGTGATCGTATGTATCACGGAGGGTATTCCTGTTCTCGATATGGTGAAGGTAGTTAATTTTGTTAAGGAAAAGGGAAGCGTATTAATCGGGCCCAACTGCCCGGGAATAATCTCTCCTGGGAAAACCAAGGTGGGGATCATGCCAGGCCATATTCACCGCCAAGGATCAATGGGTGTGATCTCCCGAAGTGGAACATTGACATATGAGGTGGTGGACCAATTAACGAAAGCTGGCCTGGGACAGTCAACCTGCATAGGGATCGGCGGAGACCCGGTCATTGGTACCACTTTTATTGATCACCTCAGGCTGTTTAATGAAGATTCTCAGACAGAAGGCGTGGTGCTCATAGGCGAGATAGGGGGAACTGCAGAAGAAGAAGCAGCCGAATATATAAAGGCAGAATTCACCAAACCTGTTTTGGCATTCATTGCAGGCCGTACCGCGCCCCCGGGCAGGCGCATGGGCCATGCAGGGGCCATCATATCAGGGGGACAGGGGAAGGCGGAAGATAAGATCAATGCCCTGCAGGCTGCGGGCATCGAGGTGGTTCTTAACCTGGCCGAATTGGGTAAAACAGCAGCAGAAGTTATGAAAAACCGATAGGCGGCTTTTCTTGACTCCGGCATGACCGGGTGCTAGGATACTTCCGGGTGCTTTAAGGCCTCTAACATTTTAGTATCGGCCGGAGATGACCAAGGTCCTTAACATAAGTGATCGCCTAAAGAAAAAACAAGAGAACGAGAGAGGCCAGCTTTATCGTGAGAGGATGAGATCTGTCCACAGAGCGCTACAGTGTGCCTTTTGTAATCTCAAATGCAGCATGTGTGGTAGGTACCTTAGTAAAGAAGAAGTATCGCAGTCTGTGTTCTCGTCTAAAGATGGATTCAACCTGTGTGAGAGCTGTGGTTCGGAGTTCGAGGATTTTATAAAGGTGTCTACATGCCATTCTCCATCAGAGTTGTTCTGGCAGAAGGATGCATGGCGCAGGTTGTGGTCATCATGGATTAATTACCAGGAGGCACTGAAGGCCTTTAAGGACTCGCCGGAGTTCCGGCAACTGACTAAAGAGCTCGAAGATAACCATAGGGGGTAAAAAAACATGTTTGGTATAGGAATGCCCGAGCTGATCATAATTTTGATCATTATACTTATCATCTTCGGAGCAGGGAAACTGCCTGAGATCGGAAGTGGAATAGGTAAAGGGATCAAGAATTTCAAGAAGGCCACCCAGGAAGCGCAAGAAGAACTATCAGCTCCCAAAGAGGAAAAGCCTTCTGATGAGGAAAAGCCTAATGCTTAGCCGGGTTCAAAATGGAATGTCATCATCGGAAATATCAGGAGGTTCGTCCACCGGGAACTCTTCAATAGGTCCTGCCGACTCCCTTTTTCCTCCCCCCGGTCCCAGCATCTGCATTGTCTGAGCCACTATCTCTGTTGTGTACCTTTTATTGCCTTCCTTGTCTTCCCAGGCTCGTGTCTGGATTCTGCCCTCTACGTAAACTTGCCTCCCCTTGTGAAGGTACTCTCCGCAAATCTCTCCTAACCTGCCCCATGCCACTATTCTATGCCACTCGGTCCGTTCCTCTTTTCCACCGTCTTTGTTAGTCCAATATTCCTTGGTAGCTAGGCTGAAAGTGGCGACTGGGGTGCCGCTGGGGGTATAGCGGAGCTCGGGATCTGCGCCGAGGTTCCCTATAAGAATTACTTTATTGACACTGGCCATGGGACTTTGCTCCTTTCTGCACGTTATGAGTCCGTGGAGAGGGATCTACATCCTCTCTGTAAATTTTCTCTATCATAGCACAAGGGGCGGGATCAAGGGCTTTGTTGGGAATAAACACAAAGCCGGCCGACTCAGCATCAAGCGACATGGTATCTTATCGGGGTCCTGACTTCTTCGGCCCTGGTTTAAATCTTGAAACAATAAAAAAAATCATTGCAATTCCTCCAATAGGTAGCATAATCGTGTGTCTTTCGGATGCAGTCAATCGATTCTACTGATGTTAGTGTCCCTGCCAGGGCAATGATCGGAGGTTAAGGCTCATGAGCCATTGGCGTTCGTGAAGGCCTATTTTGCAAGGGAAATTGCGAGAGGTATTAGATGGCATCTTCGGAGACCCGGGACAATCCTATCAAGGGGTATTGCCTCATATTGCTGGCCAATGTGTGTTTTTCAATCGTCTACCTGGTTATCAAAGACGTCAAACCAAGGATGCAATTTGAACAATTTGTGTTCTACTGGTTTTTGTGCGGCAGCGTCTATTACCTGGTTCCCATGATAAAGGCTGAGGAAATACGAATGCTGAGGATACCTAGGCATCTGGTGCCCGTAAGCGTTCTGATGGGAGTCTTTGAGATTGTTGCGACACTTCTTTTCTTTTTCACGATCCGCTTAATGAACCCTGCTGTGGTTTCTTTTTACAGCAACGTTTCAATTGTGATGACGATTGCTATGGGTGTTGCGTTTTTGAGGGAGCGGTTTACGCGTTTAGAGGCCATTGGCGGTGTGATCCTCGGTGCCGGTATTATCCTGATGACTTACAAGGGCGGACAAACATTGCTGCTAGGGTTTGTACTCATAATGATGTTCTCGCTTTTGTTTTCCATCAATACCGTCCTAATGAAGGTTACTTTAAAAGAGATTCATCCAATAGCGTTTTCCACCTATCGTACCTTCATACTATTTATGGTAGCAACGGCCTTGTTCTTACTCAAAGGCCACAAGACTATCCCCCAGCTCTCGGCTCTTGTGGAGATTGCCATAGGGTCATTTCTGGGGCCCTTTGCAGGCGTTTTTTTGCAGGTGACGGGGCTGCAGTACGTTGAGGCTTCAAAGGCCTCTTTAATAGGGGCCACGAGACCGTTGATGGTACTTGCCGGATGCATAGTCTGGCTTGGCCAGATACCGGGCATTGCCCAATCCATTGGAGGGGGTATCGCGTTGGTGGGAATAGAGCTTATGTTGTGGGGTAAATTCAGGCTCAGCAGACACGAGACTGACACAGCCAACAGGGGGAAAGGGACAGGGCGGTGATAGAATTAACGAGTCAAGAGGGGCACTGCTTTTGTTTGAAAGGATCCAGGCTTTGTAGTAATGGAGTCAGGGCTGAGGCTGAGTCCTGGCAGATGAGACATACGCCAAGGCCCGCGGAGCAGGTTTGAACTGGGGAGATCAGTTGCCAGGCAGTTAAATCAAAAGGGGATTTTTGATTCTTACTAGCAGCTTAGAGTGTTTGGATTTGAAAAATGGAACAGAATCTGAGAAGTCAGCCGGAGACCAGTTGTGTAGCCAGTGAACCTGGCACCTCAGAGTATAAAGGTACCTTGGTCCTGGCCCTTTCACTTACCCATTTTTTTCATGATATTTATTCCAGTTTTTTGGCACCTTTATTGCCGCTTCTTATTAAGAAGCTTTCCCTAAGTCTTTCCCAGGCAGGGTTTCTATCAACTGTAATGCAGGCCCCTGCGCTGCTTAATCCTTACATTGGAAAAATAGCGGATCGGGTCAGTGTCAGGCTGTTCATCGTTCTTGCCCCCGGCCTGACCGCTGTTTCCATGAGTCTCATTGGAATAGCCCCAAGCTACGGAGTCCTGCTTATCCTCTTGTTTGTTGCTGGCATAAGTGTATCGCTTTTCCATGTGCCCGCGCCTGTGATGGTTTCAAGGCTGTCGGGAGCGAAAATAGGAAAGGGAATGAGTTATTTCATGACAGGGGGAGAACTTGCGCGAACTTTGGGACCTCTTGCGGCGGTAGGAGGAGTGTCTTTGTTTGGACTGGAAGGATTCTACCCCGTCATGGTCGTTGGACTGGCGGCCTCTGCATGGCTGTTTGTAAAATTTAAGGATGTTTCCATTACTGTAGAGAACCCGCAAGATATCTCGATTAGGAAGACATGGAGCGAGATGAAATTCATTTTGCTGCCCCTTGCGGGCATATTGGTCGCCCGTGGATTCATGCACGCTTCCATGTCGGCCTTTCTCCCTACGTTTATAAAGGAGGAGACAGGGAACCTCTGGCTAGGGGGCACGGCCCTCACCCTTTTTGAATTTTCAGGGGTAGTTGGGGTGATGAGTGCCGGTTCGTTCAGCGACCGCTTTGGACGCAGAAAGGTTTTATCCGCCTCATTGTTTGCAGCTCCGGTCACCCTATTCCTGTTTGCGTGGCTACACAGCTGGCTGCGGTTTATGGCCCTCATGCTCACGGGTCTCAGCATCTTGTCTACTACCCCTGTGATGTTGGCGCTAGTGCAGGAACACGCCAAAGGAAGCCCGTCAGCTGCAAATGGATTTTTCATGATGATTTCTTTTCTGGCTCGTTCCGCGATCGTTGTGGTCGTAGGTTTTCTGGGAGATTTGGTGGGTCTCAGGAATACCTATTTTATCAGCTCATTCCTAGGTGTATTGGGCATTCCTCTCATATTTGCCCTTCCCAAAGACAAGTAATGCCCGTTTAGGCATCCACATGCTGGGGATCAGATATGAAAAAAAGCTGTGCATGCTGGGGGATATTAAAAAGTCTACTTGAAGACAACCGGCATTAATGGTGAAATACTGGCTTTAGATACATCAACATTTGATCATCCGATCGGAAGTTGTGCAGAAATTCAGCAAACACATAAGCCAGCATATTGACCGTATAAGGGCGCTGCTGCAGGAGGCCATGCTTGAAGACAAGGCGTATGCGGCCACAAGACTCGAACGTATACTGAAGGGAAAAGCCCGAAGCAAGTCTTATCACGGCACAGCCGTGCAGCTGGTGCGCCTGGAGAAGCTTCTGCGGCGATCTGCCCAACGCAGGTCAGTTCGCTCTTCAAAGAGACCGAAGCTCCGTTACCCCGGGCATCTTCCCATAATGGCGAAAAAAGACGAGATAGTCACTACGATAAGAAAAAGACAGGTGGTGATTATTTCTGGGGAGACAGGTTCAGGAAAGAGCACGCAGATCCCGAAGATGTGCCTCGAGGCAGGGCGAGGCCTTGGGGGGATGATTGGATGTACTCAACCCCGCAGGATAGCCGCCACTACCATCGCTCATAGGATTGCAGAAGAGTTGGGAGAGGAGCTGGGCAGGTCAGTGGGCTATAAGATCAGATTCAGTGATAGGACACCACGTGATGCCTATATCAAGATCATGACAGATGGGATACTCCTGGCGGAACTGCAAAGTGATGCCGCCCTTTACTGCTACGATACCATAATAATCGATGAGGCCCATGAAAGAAGCGTGAACATAGATTTTCTGTTGGGCGTATTAAAGCGTCTTCTTTGCTCACGCCCAGAATTGAAGGTGATAATCAGCTCAGCAACGCTGGAGACAGAAAAATTCTCGCTCTTTTTCAATAATGCACCGGTCATAGAGGTAAGCGGAAAGGTATTTCCAGTGGAGGTAAGATACCGGCCTCATGATCAAGATTCAGAGGAAGCTGGAGATATCACCTATGTGGATACGGCAGTGGCAGCGGTTGAAGAGATCAGGGCTGAGGATCCCACGGGTGACATGCTCGTGTTCATGCCCACGGAACAAGACATTATTGATACCTGCGAGCGGCTGAAAGGCAGGTTGGATGACAAGCAAAACATCCTACCCCTGTTCGCTAGGCTCCCGGGCTC
>QMLZ01000024.1 GCA_003646995.1 Deltaproteobacteria bacterium
GGAAAAGGAAATCAAGAGCGTTGCTAATGTGGCCAATACAGACATAAGTGAATTCTTACAACTCGCAGCCGAAATCCCGATAAAGCCCGAGTACCAAGAATATGCGCTTGAAGAGGCCAACAAGGCACTGCTCGAACTCAAAGAGCGAAAGATTCGGGGCGCAAAGGTTTTAAAAATCTCATCTTGAGATGGACATTCCACAAGAGTGGAAAGAAATTGACCTTAGCCACTTACGTGGCATCATAATGGTGATCGGTGCACCTGATGTGGGGAAAAGCACCTTTTCACGATTCCTGTTTGAGAGGTTGAAAGGCAGGGGTCAATGTGTTGCCTTCCTGGATGGAGACCCCGGTCAAAGCAAGCTCGGCCCTCCTACCACAATTACTCTAGCCCTTAACCCTGATTTCTCAAATCCATTTTCCAAAAAGAACGACATATGGCGAGCTTTCATAGCCTCGGTCTCTCCTTCTAGGCATATGCTTCCCATGCTTGTCGGAATAAACAAGCTCTTGACAATTGCCGAACATATCCCGGTTCACACGGTAGTTTATGATACAACTGGGCTAATAGACAAAGAACAGGGTGGAGTACAATTCAAACAGGCAAAGATTGAACTGGTAAGGCCATCAATAATTTTTGCTATTCAACGAAGTAGGGAACTTGAGCCAATCCTCACCCCCTTTCGCAAAACCGGTAGAACAAAAATCATAGATATTAAACCCTCTCTTGCTGCCATAGAGAGGAGCCAGTATGTCCGCAGGAGGTACCGGAGGTTACAATTCACAAGCTATTTTCATGGATCCGTGAAAAAGACCCTTGAGTGGTCTTCGTTTGGAGTGTTTCCAAAGCCCTTTTTTAGTCGTTTCGGTCTAGTTGCATTCGAGAACAGGCAAGGCCTTGCATTGTCCATAGGTATTACAATGGAGATCCAGACCGATCAACGAAAGGTTACTCTTATGGTGCCGGATATCGATTTGGCTGATGTGGTGGCCTTAAGGATTGGCAATGTGATGGTAGATCCACTTTCTTTTGAAGACCAGCGAATATAACTTGGGTTGTGGCCAGATCAGTTGCAAGGGTTGCTAAAACCCATGAGATGGTACTGCTGTCACTTCTTGAAAGACCCTTTATCTAACACTCCATAAGGGGTAAAACTGGTTTTGATGGTCAGCAAAATCGCGAGCACAACGGTTATGGCCGTCCCAGTAAATATTGCCACCATGATCGCAATTTGATACTTTATTGCAGTGACGGGATTTGTACCTCCCAGGATGACCCCCGTCATCATCCCTGGTAGGGCGACTAAGCCGATGGTGGCCATGGTAGCCACCGTTGGCATGAGGGCTGCTTCGCATGCATCGCGTAGATAAGGCAATATTGCCTCTTTGATCCTGGCACCCTGAGCCAACGTAAGCAAAAAGGCCTTTTCAGTCCTTTGCAGTGACTCATAAAAATTCTTTATCCCTATGATGTCGGCCCGTAGGCAATTGCCCAAGATCATGCCGCCTATGGGGATCACATATTGTGCCTCCATCAGGTCAGGCCGTTTAAGAAGCGGCCCCACAAAAAACAACAGTGGAATCGCTGTCCCTACCACGAGGGCAGCAAAGAGAGGCGCTAGAAACCTGCCAAGTTTCAGCCCGCAGCCCCTGATAATGGAGAGATCCGCCACTGCGATCATAACCACTAACCACAGGGCGTTAAGCCATGGACTGTTTATCTTGAAAACTACTTGGAGATATAGTCCCACGAAGACAAGCTGTAATGTCATGCGCAAGATCGCAATAAGGGTTTTCCCGATAATGGGAACACCCAACCACAGCATGGCTCCAAGGGGGATTAAGACGAGGCTGTAGTAAAAGCCCAACCGTATGAGACTGATATCAACCGCTCCCATGGCAGTTTTTCCTAATCCAGATTTATGACCTTATCCGCAATCGCAATGAGCCCGGGGTCGTGCGATACCGCAAGAATCGTAAGGCCGTTGTTTCCTGTCTCACCACCAGATACGCGTGAAAGATATTCTATTAGCCGCTTTTTGCTTAAATCATCCAGAGCAGACGTGGGCTCATCAAGTAGAAGTATAGGTCTGCCAAGAACAAGCGCCGATACTATTGCGACGCGCTGCTTTTCTCCCCCAGATAGGACGTTCACATCCTTTTCAAGCAGTTCCATAGGTAGCAGAAACCGGTTGAACATTTCGGGTATCTTTTCCAAGTTGTCCTTTATCTCTTTATTGGCCTTGTATCCGAAGGGTCTTTCCAGCCACTGCTGCACAGTTCCATTACCTAGTTCTGGCTCCTGGGGGACGTAACTTACTAGGGTTCGAAGGTACCAAATAGTCTCAGGCCTGACAGTTTCACCACAGATCTTGACCGACCCTGAAACCGGGACCACAAAGCCCAAGATACACCGAAGCAGTGTGCTTTTTCCCCTTCCAGAGGGCCCCATAATAATAGCACTTTCACCACAGCCAACACTTAAAGAAAAATCTTCGATTACTGTTTTTTCAGCGAACCTGACAGTAATTCGCTCAATCTCAATGCACGGCATACCTGAGGCGAGCAAATCTTGGCCCGCAGGGCCCTTATTGGCTGTGTCCCTTAGCTGTTCCATCGCCGATTTCCAGCCACAGCTCCTTTACTCGATCCTTGACAAACCGCAGGACATCTTCGCCCTTGGCGGTTAGATAGTAGTTTTTCTTGGCACGAGGACCGGCTTCCGAATTTACATCAGAGGGCAACCAGCTCCTTGTCACTTATTCACCCTTGCTAGCCCGTTGCCCTTTGCCTTTGTGGTCTTGCCCAACATCCTCTGGTATTGGACCATAATTGCCGTCTCTGAGCTTGTATGGGACTGGGGAGAGATACTTTCCCACCTCTCCGCTTTCGGACAAGCGCCAAAGTCTTCCCGTCCATGTATCCAGCATATATTGGTCCTTGCTGGAATCAGAAACCTGCCCGAAAACAAATCTGCCACCTGGACAGGAAAGAGGGGTGTATTCGGTAATGTTCTGTGCCTTGGGAGACATGATTCCAATTGGTTGACAAAAGCAATCACCTCTTCCAAAAAGCAGCATGGTGACAGGTAACAGGATTAGCAAGAGCCTTTTCTTGGACCACATCTTCTCTTACCTCTTTTTTATTTCTTTTACGGTTAACATGGCATAAGATTACATGTTACAAACTTTTATTTCAAAGGAGCAGTTCAATGGACAGGAATATACCACCGGGACAGCAATTTATAAAGCAATTCCCTGTTAGAACCGCAGAATCAGAGCCCACTAGCATTGATCCTAAGACCTGGACCGTGAAAATAACAGGCCTTGTGGAGAGGCCTGTTACGTTCGGTTTCGATGAGATTCAAGCCATGGATACGGTACAGGTGAAAGGTGATTTTCACTGCGTTGAAACTTGGTCTGTGCCTGACAACCTGTGGAAAGGCGTTAAGGTCAAAGATTTGCTTGATAAGGTGGCCATAGAAGAAAAAGCCGGCTATGCCATGGTGAAGTCATGGGGAGGTTATGACTCAGACGTTGACCTTGAAGTACTCATGTCAGACGAGACGATCCTTGCTTGGGAGAGAAACGGCAAGCCCCTTGAACCTGAGCATGGTTACCCCTTGCGTCTCATTATCCCCAGCCGCTATGCCTATAAAAGTGTGAAATGGGTTATAGAAATTGAGCTGATGGAAAATGACCGTCCCGGATACTGGGAAAAGAGGGGCTACCACAGAAGGGCAGATGTGTGGGCTGAAGAACGATTTGAAAAATAGAAAGGGTGCTAAACAATGGACAAATTCAAGCGGATTGAGACCAAGCTAATTCACGCAGGAGATCCTCCCGAGCCAATAGAAGGCGCTGTGACCTTTCCTGTTTTTCAGTCTTCCACATTTCTTTCCGAAGGGGCAAAAAGTTACGATGACCTCAAATATATTCGCCTAAACAACACCCCTAACCACGTCTCCTTGCACAGAAAGCTGGCAGCGTTGGAAAATGCAGAGGCCGCCTTGGTAACCGCTAGCGGTATGGCGGCTATTTCGACGACTATCCTTGCCCTGTTATCCACAGGAGATCACTTCCTGGCCCAAGACTGCCTGTACGGCGGAACCCACGATTTTTTTACCCGTGATCTTCCTGCGCTAGGGATCACCTTTGACTTTGTTGATGGTAATGATCCGCGGTCTTGGAAGGGTTTCTTGAAACCGCAGACAAAACTGTTTTTCGTTGAAACCATTACAAATCCACTTTTGGAAGTGGCCGACCTTGAGGCAGTGGTCAGTTTTTGTAAAACCCATAACCTGATATCGGTGATAGATAATACATTCGCAAGCCCGGTAAATTTCAGGCCCCCTGAATGGGGATTTGATCTCTCAATCCATAGCGGAACAAAATACCTCAATGGCCATTCTGACATTGTGGCAGGCGCCGTTATTGGAAAGGGGGATCTGGTGGAAAAAATCACCAAAAAGCTAAACCACCTCGGTGGATCATTGGACCCCCATGCTTGTTTCCTTTTAGACCGAGGCCTCAAGACCTTGGCCGTGCGCATGAGATACCAAAACCGCAGCGCCATGGAAATAGCAAGATTTCTGGACAAATACCCGGCAGTAGAAAAAGTGTATTATCCCGGGCTGGACAGTCACCCAAATCACGAGCGGGCTACCCGCCTACTCGAGGGATTCGGGGCAATGGTTAGTTTCGAATTGAAGGGAGGATCAACAGAAGCTGACTTATTCATGCAAAAGCTTGAGATTCCCTTTGTGGCGCCGAGCCTTGGCGGTGTGGAAAGCCTGATAACTAGGCCCTCAAAAACATCCCACGCTGGCATGAGCCCAGAGGAAAGGGGAAAATTGGGAATCTCTGAAGGTCTTATAAGACTGTCGGTCGGCCTCGAGGCAACACAAGACCTAATAGACGACATAAAACAGGCGCTGGGTGGAATCTAACCCTTGAATTTACCATAACCTCCGCCCCCGGGTGTCTCAATTCTAACCACATCACCCTTCTTGAGCGAGACGGAAAATTTGCCCCCCATATCCTCCTGTACTCCATTCCTGATTATTATGTTTCTTCCCAAGGCGCCTGCCTCGCCCCCGAAAAGCCCATAGGGAGGAATCAACCTCCTCTCAGACAGCACTGTAACCTCTGAATCAGCTAGCAAGCGAATTTCCCGTACAATGCCATCTCCACCCTTGTGCCTTCCCTTACCACCTGTTCCTCGTCTGATTGAATACTCTGTGACAAGAAACGGATAACTATATTCCAGGGCCTCCACGGGGGTGTTTAGAGTGTTGGTCATGTGGCAATGAACAGCGCTCTCCCCGTCGCTATGGGCTGTCGCTCCCATGCCCCCACCTATAGTCTCATAATAGGCAAAGGGCTGGCCGTGCCTGGGATCGATCCCGCCGATGGTTATGTTGTTCATGGTTCCCTGATGGGCAGCGGGAATCTCCTCCGGTAGCGCTTTTGAAAGCGCTCCCAGTACCACGTCAACAATGCGTTGTGAGGTCTCCACATTTCCTCCTGCCACTGAAGACGGAAACTCTGCATCCACGATACTGCCCTTTCGAGTTATCACATCAATAGGCCTAAGGCAGCCAGCATTGGTGGGTATATCTCTCTTTACAAGGGATCTAAAAACATAAAGCACTGCAGACAGGGTTATAGCATACACTGCATTTATGCTACCTTCCACTTGGTCATGGCTCTTGGTGAAGTCAAGTCGGGCACGGTCACCTTCTATATCTATTGAAACATGTATTGCTATTCGTTTGTTTCCAAAACCATCGTCATCCATGTAGTCTTCGAACTCATAAGTGCCGTCATGGATCCTGCTAATGGTATCTCTTGTAATCCTTTCCGCATAATCCATGAGAGCCGCGGAATAAAATTCCACGGTCTGCAGTCCATACTTGTCAATCAATTGGGTGGTTCTTCGCACCCCCGTGATGTTGGCCATAATCTGAGCAGCGAAGTCTCCTTCGCGCTCTGCAGAAGTTCTCACGTTGTTTAAAAGAAAGCCCATGATCTTCCGATCGATTTTTCCCCCCTCTACGATCTTGAGAGGAGGAATAATTAATCCTTCCTGAAAAATGGACCTGGCCAGCGGCATGGACCCAGAACTCATTCCTCCTACATCTGCGTGATGCGCCCGGTTAGCAACATAAAAAGAAGGCTTGTCTCCACCTGCAAAGACCGGGGCCACAATGGTTATATCTGGCAGATGGGTCCCTCCCTTGAAAGGATCATTGAGCATAACCATGTCGCCTTGCTGCCAATCCATAGCCTCAATGGCAGATTTTACCGAAAGGGGCATGGACCCTAGGTGAACGGGTATGTGAGCCGCCTGCGCTATCATGTCCCCGTTGGCATCAAACACCGCACATGAGAAGTCCCGCCTCTCTTTTATATTGGGGGAAAAGGCAGTACGATTCAGAGTTACTCCCATTTCCTCGGATATGGAAGAGAAGCGGTTCTTAAAAACTTCCAGCAAGATTGGATTCACCCTGTGTTGTAAGCTGGTTTCCATCACGTGACTTCTATAATCAGGTTTCTAAATTCATCCATCTTCACAGACGCAAAAGGCGGAATAACAATAGTTGAGGAATATTCCACAATAATGGCCGGACCGCTGACCACATTTCCGCTTTTAAGCATCTCCCTGGAGTACACCACCGCGTTATAGCCCTTTCCCTCGAAAACCACCTCGCGTTTCCCCGTAATAGCCGCTGCATCAGGTAGCTCCGAGTCCATCTCATGCCGTTTAAAACGGGGTTTTTCGGGAATACCCTTGGCCCTTAGCCTTATGTTTACCACTTCAACGGTCTTGTCTTCGTTTCTATACCCATAGGTCTTCTCATGAAGCGAGTGAAAACCTTCAATATAATCCCCTTCAAAAGGCACAATGATTTCATAGGACTGGCCCTCGTAGCGCATGTCAAGATAGCGCTCCATAACCATCCTGTCCTGAGAGATCCCCTCGGATGCCAAGTCCTCCGAACCTTTGGATTCTAGAGATTCAAACAGTCTTGATAACTCTTCCCTTGTGGTAGTGAACTGGCTTTTCATGATAGTGTAAGAGTAGTCTTTGATGACATCTGCCATTAGCATTCCTATTGCGGACAGGATCCCTGGATTCTCGGGTACAAGAACCTTGGGGATGTTCAGGAGTCTCGCCAGAAACGCCGCGTGCATCCCGCCTGCGCCCCCAAACGAGAAAAGCACAAATTCCCTTGGATCATATCCTCTTTCAACAGATATCACGCGGATCGCCTTTTCCATGGCAGTATTCGCAACATCCAGGATACCTTCAGCAAGCTCTACCGTATCGAGTCCTGTCATTTGGGCCATTTCCCTGAAATAGGCTTCCAGCCGCCCATCTTGCAATCGCATGTTCCCGCCAAGAAAATACTCCGGGATGAGCCTACCCAAGTATAGATTTGCATCAGTGACCGTAATCTTTTCCCCCTTGCCGTAACAGATGGGTCCCGGGTCTGCACCCGCACTCTCGGGTCCTACCCTTAACGAGCCCCCCTCATCAAGGTAGGCGATGGAACCGCCCCCAGCGCCCACCGTGTGGATGTCAAGCATGGGAACCTTAAGGGGATAGCCCGAGATGCTTGATTCAACTGTCAGAGACAGCGCGCTGTCTATCAAAGATACATCTGTTGAGGTACCCCCCATATCAAATGTTATGAGTTTTTCATACCCAGCGGCCTTTCCTATCTCGTAAGCGCCGACAGCTCCTCCTGCAGGCCCAGAAAGAATCGTCCTTACTGACTCCCGCATGGCGGTTTCTGCCGAGATACTACCCCCGTTTGATTGCATAATGCTGAGAATATCTCCCGGCTCCAGCTGTTCCATTAGGTAGCCGATGTACTTGCGCATCTTTGGTGAGACATATGCATTGATCGCAGTAGTGGAAAAACGCTCAAATTCACGAAACTCGCTAAGTATCTCATGGGAAAGGGAAACAGAAATCCCCTTTGGGTCGATAAGCCTTCCTATCCTCTTTTCATGTGCCGGATTAGCATATGAGAAAAGTAGGCAAACGGCAACAGACTCGGCCCCCACCTCCCTAACCTTCTGTATCGCCTCTTTTACATCAGCCTCATCCAGTGACTCCAGCTCCTCGCCTGTGTTAAGGATTCGTCCCTTTACTCCGAAGCGAAGCCCATGGGGTATAAGATGGGGTTCCTTTCGATATGCTAGGTCATAGAGGCGGGTCCTGTTCTGCCTGCCTATCTCCAAGACATCTTCAAAGCCACGGTTTGTAATCAAAGCGGTCTTTGCCCCTTTTCTCTCAAGTATTGCATTTGTAGCCACCGTGGACCCATGCACAATCTGCTTTTTCTTGCCCTGTGCAATATACCCCAAACCTTTGAGAACAGCCTCAGCAGGATTGCGAGGGGTGGAAAGCACCTTGTATACACCCCACCGATCCCCGTCTTTATATACGAAATCAGTAAATGTCCCGCCAGTATCAGCACCGATTATGATCATCAGATCCCCAAAAACGCTTTCCTAAACAGATCACTTTCAAGAAGCTCCCTTGAACTTCCCTCTGTCACTATCCTGCCTGTTTGAAGTACGTATCCCCTGTCGGCAATCTCCAGCGCCTCCCGCACATTTTGTTCCACTAGCAAGATGGTTATACCTCGCTGCTTTAACATCCTCACAGTGTCAAATACCTCATCTACCATAAGCGGCGCTAAACCAAGAGAAGGTTCATCCAGCATGAGCATCCTTGGATTAGACATGAGCCCCCTGCCAATGGCCACCATCTGTTGCTCGCCGCCGGAAAGGGTCGAGGCTGCCTGCCTGCGCCTTTCCCTTAAGACAGGAAAAAGGTTATAGACTAGCTCAAGATTCTCCTCCACAACCTTGTTGTCGTCAACCACATACGCCCCGAGCCTCAAATTATCTTCTACAGAAAGGGGACCAAACAACATCTTTTCTTCTGGTACATACACAATTCCTTTTCTGACTATCTGTTCTGTCCGCAAGCCTTGTATCTCTTGTCCCATGAAAAGTATCTGGCCTTCATGAATCCTTTGAGATGCCATGATGGCCTTGAGCAGAGTCGACTTACCCGCCCCATTGGAGCCAAGGACAGAGACTGTCTCGCCTTCTTCAACCGCCATGGATACGCCGTGGAGAACCTGGAGCCGTGCATAACGGACCTTTATGTCTCTCACTTCTAGGGCTTTCTCTCCCATGCTCACCTTTGGCTGCTAACGGTCTGCTACATTTTCACTAGGTTGACCCAATCTTTTCTGCTGCGTAACGCTCACCCAAATATGCCTTGATAACCTTTGGGTCTTTTGCCACTACGGCCGGGTCTCCCTCTGCAATCTTGCGCCCTGAATCCAGCACGATAACCCTCTGGCTCACCCTCATGACCAATTCCATAACATGTTCTATAAGAATAATGGTGATACCCATCATCTCGTGCAAGTGCCTTATTATACCCATGATCTCGTCTATTTCCGCCGGGTTTAGACCCGCCGCCACTTCATCTAGCAAAAGCAGCTTTGGTTCTGTAGCAAGAGCAGTAGCCATGGCCACCCTTTTTTGAGCTGCCACTGGGAGCTCACTTACCAGACTCGTGCCCAAAGGTTCCAGTTTGAGCTCCTTTAAGACTGCTCTTGCCTTTTCTCTCGCCTCCCTGCGGGACCTGGTCCTCATGAAGGCACCCACCATAACGTTTTCTTCCACATTGAGGTCCCCTGAGGCTACATACACTTGGAATGTTCTTGCTAACCCAAGCCTTGCAACCTCGTAAGCACTCAACCCAGTTATGTCCTTCCCATCAAATATCACCTTTCCCATGTCCACAGAATGATAGCCGCATATGCAATTAAATAAGGTGCTCTTGCCCGCACCATTGGGACCTATGAGGCCCAACAGGTCTCCCTTTTCCAAGGTAAGGGAAATATCGTCATTGGCGCAAAGCCCGCCAAAGTACTTGGTCAGATTGTGTACTTCCAGCAGACTCATTTTTTCCTTCCCCTCACCCTCTCGATTACCCCCCAAATCCCCCGTGGTTCCACCGCCGAGATAACCATAATGATCAACGCATATATAATGAGATCTATTCCTAGCAATCCCGCCCGCGCCCCAAGCCATTCCTTTAGATAACTCTTCAGTGGTATCAGCACTGCTGCCCCTATAACAGGCCCCCACAAAGAACCGGCTCCTCCCAACATGGCCATTAAGGCTATTAGAATGGATATATCCAGGCTCATGGTGTCTTCCGGCTCAATGTTTTTTATGTAGCACGCGTGGAATGAGCCAACCATGCTCACAAATGCAGTGGCGATGGCATAGGTCTTGATCTTCGCCCAATGCACATTGATTCCCAAGGACCTGGCTACGTCCTCATTGTCCTTTATGCACCTTAATTGGTAACCGAGCCTAGAGTTACGAAACCAATTGATGTAAAAGATCCCCAAAAAGAAAAATCCTGCTATCACATAATAGTAATAGACGTCTTCCTTGAATATTAGCCGCAGGAAATCAGGAGGCGAGTACTTGATGGGTGAGATCTCTAAACCCTTGGCTGCTCCAACAAATTCCCACACCTCGAACACGTCCAGCAAGACCAAGGACGTGGCAATGGTTGCGATGGCAAAGTAATGTCCCTTTAGCCTGAATAAAGGATAGCCTATTATGAAGGACCATGTTACCGCAAAGCACATACCTATAGGCATGGAAACCCAGAAGGGGATATCCCATCTAATAAGCATGACCGCCGTTGTATATGCACCTATGCCCACATATTGGGCCTTTCCCAGGTCTACCTGCCCCCCATAGCCTCCTATGGTGTTCCAGCCCATGCCGTAAAGGGAAAACATCAAAAACTGGATCATGGTGGCCATGGCAAAGGATGAGTGAGGAAAGAGAGGAAAGACAAGTATAAATGCTGCACCGCATGCTGCAACCACAAGGTCAATGCGGGGAAAATCTGAGAAGTCAAGGGCGTTTCTTAATGCTTCCATCCAAACAATCCGCTGGGCCTAATAACCATGATGATGAAGTATGCCAAGTACACGAAGGTGTACTTGAATGAGGTCATTGGTACATTTATCATCCAGTCCCAATTCAACGTGTAAGTAAAGAAATCCCATATTCCAGGTATCTCCATGATCAGTCCCACCACTAGGCTTGCGAAAAAGGCCCCTGGAACACTTCCGAATCCACCCAGGGCCACTATGGCAAAGGCAATCATAGTAAACAACAAGCCTACAAAGGGATTCACGGACCAAAAGTTAACAATCAAAGCTCCTGCGATAGTGACCGATCCTCCGCCTATACCCCAAGCAAGGGCATTCATTCGCTCAGTAGCAATGCCCATATACCTCGCTCCCTGAGTGTTCAACGAAGTAGCTGTCAGAGCCTTGCCAACCTTTGTCCGGTTCATCATCAGCCATACCGCCAGAAACGCGATCACTGACAGGGCCGCTGCGGCGAGCTTGGTGGCAGGGATGATTATCCCCATACCAAGGTCAAAGCTTTTTCCCACCAGCAATCCATGGTGAAGAGCCCTGTCCTCAGATCCGAAGATGAGAAGCGCCAGGTTACGCAACAAAAGCATCAGGCCAAAGGTGCCAAGCAATTGCGCCACCATAGGCCCCCTTAAAAGGAATTTTACAAATCCATAGTAACAAATGACTCCCAGCAGGAATCCAACGGCAGCGGCTACAGGCAATGTAAACAATGGATCCATCCCAATCGCCTTGGCAGTAAGAAGGCCCGTGTACATCCCGATCATCAGGAATTCGCCATGGGCGAAGTTCACTATGTCCATGACCCCGAAAATAATGGTCAGCCCTAAGGCCACCAAGGCCAGGACCATGCCGATAAGCACACCTGCCACTATGGAACTGATAAGTATATCCATAGGCCTATTGCTTACAAATACGAAACCACCCCCGCCTCCTCTTTGGCTAGGGCGCGCAGGGGTGGTTTTTTCAATCCATGTTAGTAGCCGGGGAACGGGTAGATCATATCAGCCGATGATACGTCAAAAGGATAAACAATTTCCAAACCAACAGAGCCGTCCTTTTGTTTTTGGTACTGGCCGATGAGGCCTGAACCCAGAACATTTTGGCCGAGCTCATCTCCAGAGGTGGAGAACTTGATCCCTTTCCACGGCACCACCAGTTCTTTGCCAGGGATAAAGATGTTGTTCGCTGCACGCTGAATATCGGCTGGCTTAGTGGAGCCCGCCTTGTCCAGCACATGAAACCAGGTTTGGAGCCCCGTAAAGGCCCTTGCTGAGGCGCCACCCAAATCATTGCCCGTTTTCTCCTTGTACATCGCGTTCACGAGACCAGCCAGTTTCTTTATTTCAACAACCTTGGGCAAGAAAACCGTTCGGGTAAGTATACCAATGATATTATCACCTAATGTTTTGCGGAACTCCGGCTTTTCAAACCCGGCGTCCTGACCCCAGATGATCTTAGGATGTGCTCTTTGAGCCTTAAGGGTCTTAACCATCAAAATGGCATCAGAGGTATACGAAGCAAAAAGCATAACATCCGGCCTTGCTGCTTTCAACGATCGAACTTCGCTGGAAAGATCAGTGGATTTGGCAGCGTACAGTATGGATTTTCGCAGCCTGAAACCGTATTGCTTGGCAAACTGGGCTATTAGTTGAGACACATGGGAGCCCCATTCGGTCTTTTCGCAAGCGGAAGCAATGTTCATGATCTCCTTTTTGGGGATTGCCTTAACGCCCCTTACCTTTCCTTCTGTTAGCCCTTTGAGAAGCTCAAACAGATCCTTTGTGAACCACTTGTCATGAGGTGTGGTACGCCAGAACCACTTGAACCCCCTCTTGGTAAGCGCAGGTGAAGTGGATGACCCGTTTATCATGGGGACCCCGTATTGCTCGCAGACTGCGGACACGGTCTTAGTAACGGAGCTGAAGTAACAGCCAAGGATTCCGTCAACCTTGTCATCAAGGATCAATTTCTTGGCCAAGTCTGCACCGAGGGTAGGATTGCCTTCATGGTCCTTAAAAATAAGCTTGATTTTTGCCCCTCCCAGGCTCGGGATACCTGCGTGCTGTGCCATTGTCATGGGGAGGTTTGGATACACATTGTTTGCGATTTGCGCAGCCAGCTCTGCTCCCGCACGCAGCTCACGACCTGCTGCGGCAGCACCGCCAGTAAGGGGATAGATCACGCCTATCTTGATTTCCCTCACAGCTAGCACCCCTGATGGGATAAGCAGACCAAATATCGCAATCAAGCCCAGAAAAACCAGAAAGATCTTTGCCTTTGCCCTCATTTTTCCCTCCTTAGCATAAAAATGGTTACTGATCGCTCATCCATTATTTCGCCATGGAAAAATATACACGGAATATATTTTATGTCAACAATCTATTGACGCCTACCCAATTATTATTATAGCATCAGGGCACACTGGCAGACCGCTTACTCCCAATACCTACTAAAAAATGGTGTAGGCCTAATATGAAGTCAAAGACAAAAGCGCAAATTCCTCGGCAGCCACTGGCGTTGCAGGCCTACGAGATCATTCATGAAAAAATTATCACCATGGCCCTTAAACCCGGGGAGCATGTAGATGAAAAGGCCCTGGTCGAAGAGCTAGGTATAGGCCGAACCCCCGTGAGAGAAGCCCTCCTTAGGCTTGCGTCTGAACACCTCGTGGAATCAAGACCAAACAGAGGTTTTGCTGTCAAACCACTTACACTCCAGGGTGTAAAATCCATGTTCGAGGCCTTGAACATCTTGGAGATAGGCACCTGCTCCCTGGCAATGAATCAGCATTTGGACGTGTGCATTCCTCTCATGAAAGAGGCTCAAAAGCTGGTGAAAAAATCCATTGAAGAAAATGACGTCATGGGTCTTGTCAAGTCAAACCACTCGTTTCACATGCATTTCGCCCAGTGCAGTGGCAACGAATACATCATCAGAGCGCTCAATGAGGTGAGAAATGAGGTGAACAGGCTCGCATACTTATCCTTCGCAGGGGTTCAAGATCTGAGTCGAGACTTAAAGGATCATTACAGGGCGGTAATTAGAGAACACGATCTAATTGTCAAGTATTTGGAGGATAGAGACCCTCGCTCACTACAGGAAACAGTTAAAATCCACATCCGCACATTCCAAAAACGTATCCTAAACTACCTGGCCACATGACCCTTGCTTTGCTGCCACCGTCTCCTAGCTCTGGGTTTTCCTTTTCTTTAACTCCTCCTCTTTCAACACCCTCCTCAAGACCTTTCCAACCACTGACGTGGGAAGGGTCTCGCGAAATTCGATCTCACGCGGCCTCTTGTACCCGGCCAGCTTGTCTTTGCAAAATTCCAGGAACTCATCTTCCGTTGCTTCAACCCCCGGTTTTAACTGGATAAATGCCTTGATTGATTCTCCTGAATGAGGATCTGGTATCCCCACAACAGCCGCCAAGGCCACTTTGGGATGAGTGTAAAGGACCTCTTCTATTTCCTTTGGATAGGCGTTAAACCCGCCAACAATGATCATGTCCTTCTTTCTGTCAGTGATCACCAGAAAATGGTCTTCGTCAAAATGGCCAATATCGCCTGTCAACAGGTAACGCTTTCCATCTATTGTCCGAAACGACTCTTCATTTGCCTCTGGCTTATTCCAATATCCAAGCATTACCTGAGGGCCGCTGGCTGCGATTTCTCCATCCTGCCCCATTGGCAGCTCTTGTTGCCCTGTGTCTAGATCAACAATCTTAATGTCCGTATTGGGTACTGGAAGACCCACTGTCCCTATCTTTCTTTGCTGCCTGTTAGTGGGATTCAGCGTTAGTATTGGAGAGGTCTCACTCATTCCATACCCTTCATAGATAACAGCTCCGGTCCTTTCTTCAAATTGCTTTATTACCTCCACCGGCAGCGGTGCGGCCCCAGAGCCGCATCCAACAATAGAAGATAGATCGAACTTGTCTGTCAAAGGATGGTTGACTATGGCTGAATATATCGTGGGCACCCCAACAAAGGTCGTAATCTTATATTTTTCAATAGACTTCAGCACGTCGGTAAAGGGCGGATTACCAGCCCTTGGATTTGGGACGCATACCAGGCGCGAGCCACTGTTGCAGCTTGCCAGCATGCACACAGTCAGGCCAAAGCTATGATACCAGGGCAGCACACCTAGGTAACAATGAGCTCCCCCCTTTTCAGCCTTTTTGAGCGGACCCCCAGGATATTCCTCTAAACGAATCCATTCCTCCAGTACCATAACATTTGAGACCAGATTGGCGTGGCTTAGAACCGCGCCCTTTGGTACACCAGTGGTGCCCCCAGTGTAAACTATAACCGCCGGATCATTGACTGGATCAATATCAATGTGGGGAGGTTCCGGCCTCGAGTTCTTCACCACGTCGTCATACATGAGGTGCCCGGGTTCATGGCTTTTGGCTTTTGGAATTTTTCCCAGCAGAGATCCCAACAAGGCCTTAAGACCAGGAAGGTATGATTTTATGTTGCAAATAACCACCGTATTCACATCAGTACCCTCGAAGGCCTCAACTGCCGTGGTATAAAACTCGGGATGGTCCATAACAAATGCCATTGAAGCCCCGGCGTCCTTGAGTTGGTAATTGAGTTCATGGGCCTTGTAAAGAGGGTTGCAGGTCACGCACACGCCACCTGCCTTTACTATCCCGAATAGTATCTCAGGGTATTGCGGTATGTTAGGAAGGAAGACGGCAACTCGATCTCCCTTATTCAGCCCGCGCTCTACGAGAAATCGAGCTATCCGGTCTGATGTATCCTTGACTTGGGCAAAGGTCTTTGAAAATCCGGAAAAGATGGTATACGTGCTCGCTGGGTAATCCTTTGCGACGTTGTCAAGAATCGAAAACAGTGGCTTTTCATACCCTGAGATCTCATGCGCCACTCCCTCGGGCCACCTGGAACTCTCCCATGGTCTATTTGCCCCACCCATAGTGACCTCCTGTTGTAATGAAAGTTTCGTTATGATTTTACGCTGCTGGGGTTAAACGTGCCATAACTTTTGAGTCTTCAGACTCGCGTTAGCAAAACCTTAGGCCCAATTTTGCCGTTATCCGGATCGCTGGTTTTAAAAACTCTGCCCCTTAAATATGAATCCAGGCCATCCTTACAGAATGGTTAGATCCTCGTCCCGCAAGTCAGAGACAAACATGTGTCCAGGGGAATGGGTAATGGCCAAAGGTACTTGCTTAGAAGTGGCTGCCAAAATTGATGTCACGCCACAGGCCCAAAAAACGGGTATCTCCCCTTGTCTGATTGTTACAGGATCTCCAAAGTCGGGCTTATCAAGATCCTTGATGCCGATCTCAGCTGGATCTCCTATGTGCACGGGCGCGCCATGTGTCAGGTGAAATCGAGTGGTTATTTGGGTGGCTCTTATTGCCTGGGAAGGTGTCATGGGTCTCATGGTAACTACCAAGGGACACGAAAAGGGGCCCGAGGAAGCGCACTCGACATCTGTTATGTACATGCTTACATTCTTTCCTTCCTCTACATTCCTGACGGGGATACCGGCTCTTATCAAGGCGCGCTCAAAAGAAAAGCTGCAACCGAGTAAAAAACTCACCGTTCTATCGTTGAAAAAATCTACAACATCATCAACCTCTTCCTTCATTATCCCGTGTTCATATACTCTGTATTTGGGAAGATCAGTTCGTAGGTCAGCTCCATTGGCAATGGCGGGGGAAGAAACCCCTGGCTCCAACACGTCCAGGATAGGACAGGGTTTGGGATTTCGGACACAAAAAAGCAAAAAATGAAAGGCATATTCTTGGGGAAGCATTACGAGATTAGCCTGGACAAAGCCTGCACAAACCCCGCTGGTGGGTTGTCGCCATTTACCGGCGCGGATCATTTGGCGAAGCTCAGAAGGATACAGACGCTCTCTGTTCATGATATCAGGATTTATTGGAGCGTTCGGGTTCATGTATTCATTGGCACTTTTACCATTTTCAAGATATTAAAGAAAGAAGAAATTTGTTCACCTGCTCCAAAAGTGCATGGCTTGCTGTCGCCAATCTAGGTTTCCATTTTACCTGCCTCGGAAAATGCACTGGTAAATGCTGCCAATACCTTTTGAGCGATAAGGGGCGCATTTCCTCCTGCCCTATTGTTGATGATGATGTTCGCCCTTACTCCCAGTTTGATGGCCTCTCTTGCTATGTCCACCGCATCTCGCACCATTGAATTCTGCAACATTCCTTCCACCAGCCTATCAAAAGGGTAGGCCTTTGCGTAGGCCTCCTCATACCTCATGCCCCGTGGCGTCATGAGCCTTATTATTAACTCTCTCGATTTGCTGAAAATCCTTCTTCCCGCAAGGCTAAATTGTAGCTTCAAGGAAGGAAGCCAGCTCCAGTGACTCAAGACCTGCCCTATACCATGGCGATCAAAAACCCCAAACACCTCCGGGCTGAGAAAGGAATCCGTACGAAGCTCAACATGGTAGCGGGAATCTGAAGGTATGGCGCGAAAGAACCGGTCAAGTTCTTCTGCCACTTTTTTGGGTGCTGGTCGGTCATCCTTGCGGTGGTATTCCTGCTCAAAAAGCAATCCTGCTAGCCAGGGGTCCAGTAGTTCTAAGGCCGGTTCATAAAACTGGCGGGCAAATGCATCTGCATCCAGGTAATGCGGATTTTCTCCGAATACCTCTTTTCGCCACACCCTCTTTGCGAAAAATAACTGCGGAACCTTGAGTATGATCCTGTTTCCTGGATTGAGAAATGTGCCATAGGCCTTGAGGGTGTGGTAGCTTTGGGTAAAATTGCCTTGTTCGTCCTTGAGCGGCCGATAGAATGTAAAATCAAGCTCCAGGATATCAAAATGCTCGAAGAACTCCCTGACACTGTCAACGGGCAGGATCTCCTCAACAAAACCGCATCCCCCCACCTTCTTGGTCCGCCTTTTTATCCGCCCGGCATACCTTTCCCATGTGTAGATTTGACCAAGCCAGCCTGAATATCGATCACTGGCTGTACCAATGGCAAGCCTAGGGTGAATTCCCTTAAAAATAAAAGACCGCTCTTTCCCCTGTGTCACTACTTGCTTAACTCTTGTTTCACGAAATTCAGGGCTCCCCCTGCCAAGAGGTATTGCCTTTGGCGATTTGATACATCCAGTTGAGTAACAATAGTCTTCCCTTGTACTGTCACCGGAATCTCTTCGTCACCTCGTTCAATACGCTCCCTGATGTCTTCCAGCCTTACATCTGCGCCCTTTGTTATTGCATCGTAATCCGAGGGATTCTTGAACACCAAGGGGAGGATGCCAAAATTACATAAATTGGCCTTATGAATTCTCGCAAAACTCTTGGCGATCTTCACCCTTACCCCCAGATACCTAGGTGCCAATGCAGCATGCTCGCGGCTGGAGCCCTGGCCATAATTTTCACCGCCTACAATAGCTGCAGCATTCACTTCCTTGCATTTGGTGGAAAATTCATCATCCAAGACACAATATGCGAACCGGCTCAACGCCTCAATGTTTGAGCGCAATGGCAATATGCTGCTACCAGCGGGCATTATGGTATCTGTTGAGATATTGTCTCCCACCTTGAGCAGAACCTTAGCTTCAAGGGTTTCGGGCAATGAATCCATAGGTGGAAGCGGGCGGATATTCGGGCCCCTGGCAATCCTCACCTGGCGATATGAAGAAGATGCAAATACTATCGAAGACCTATCCACGAGATATCTTTCAGGCTCACTCACCTTTGGATATTCCATTTCTCTGCTGAGATCCCTTGGATCTGTGATAACCCCTTTGAGTGCCGATGCCACGGCCGTCTCAGGTGAGCAAAGGTATACCTGATCGTCTTTGGTGCCTGATCGGCCCGGAAAGTTCCGGGGAAAAGTTCTCAGACTTACCTGTTTCGTTCCTGGTGCCTGACCCATTCCAATACAGCCAAGGCAACCTGACTCATGCACGCGGGCCCCTGCCATAAGTAGAGGGATGAGCCCGCCCTGAAATGCCACATTTTCTAAAACCTGGCGGCTTCCCGGGTTTATGTGAAAAAACACGTCCCTGTGTATACGGCGGCCCTCAAGGACACCAGCCACGACCATGAGATCGCGAAACGAGGAGTTTACGCAACTACCTATTATTGCTTGATCAACTTTGATTCCCGCCACCTCCCTTACAGGTCTTACATTTCCAGGAGACGAGGGGCACGCGATCAAAGGTTCAAGTTTATCAAGATCTATTTCCTCATACTCGTCATATTCTGCATCAGGATCAGGAGACAGTGCCACCCAGCTCCTCCCTCTCCCTTGGGCTTCAAGGAAACGGCGCGTCTGTTCATCAGAAGGAAACACAGAAGATGTGGCCCCGAGCTCGGTACCCATATTGCCTATTGTCAGCCGGTCGGTTGCTGTCAGCGTCTCCACGCCAGGACCATAGTATTCTATGACCTTGCCAACGCACCCCTTTACGTCCAAGCGACGCAGCAGCTCTAAAATTATATCCTTTGCGCTTACCCACTCGGGCAATCGGCCCGTGAGTTTAACACCTAATACTTTTGGGCAGGGGAAATAATAGGGCCTTCCTGCCATGGCAAGAACTACGTCCAGGCCACCGGCTCCAATGGCAAACATGGAAACCCCCGCGGCACTGGGCGTATGGCTGTCCGCCCCCAGTAGCGTTTTCCCGGGTTCCCCAAAGGCCTCCAGATGAACCTGATGGCATATGCCGTTGCCCGGCGGGCTGAAGTGTACACCATATCGCATTGATGCAGTTTGAAGGTAGCGATGGTCATCTGCATTCTTATGATCTCCTTGGAGGATGTTGTGATCCACATATTGAACTGAACATTGGGTTCTTACAGAATCCAGGCCAAGAGCTTCAAATTCCAGCATTGCCATGGTGCCGGTAGCATCTTGAAGCAATGTCTGGTCGATTCTTATGCCGATTTCCTCTCCTGGCTCCAGCCTCCCTTCGATCAAGTGAGCTTCCAGGATCTTCTGTGTGAGATTCTTACCCATCTGCTAACCAGCCCTCCCTTTAACTCCTCTGCTCCTTGTACCATTATTGCCCTGTTGAGGGCGCGCCCCAAAGTCTTGGCACTCCATGCCCTGAGCTCATAATTGGGATAACAAGATTACCTTATCTTAACCCAGGTGTGCACTATCCCAAGTAGGGCCCCCATTGTCTAGCTACTTCGGCGATATATCCTTTAGGAACCTCGGTCAATATGCGATTATGACCAGGGAGAAGAATATCCACATCTAAATCCGCGAGTCTGGACAGTGACGCCTTCAACTGCTCGCCACTGGCGCCATGGAGGTCAAAGCGTCCAATAGCATAATCTGCATAAACTGTGTCGCCTGGAATAAGAATCCTGCGAGGCCTATTATAAAGCGCAATGCTCCCCGGTGAATGACCTGGAATATGCAACACCTCCCATGAAGAACCACCCAAATCCAGGACATCTCCATCGGCGAGCATTCGATGGACCTTGAACTTGAACCTTCCATCAGGGATGCCATACTGCGATTGACACATGGAGCGGAACATCTCCATACCATATACTACTCGCTCATCACCTTGCTCCAGCGGCTCACCCTCCAGCTCATGCACCCAAACCTTAGCCTCCGGAATCTGATCCAAGATTTCTGGTAGACAACCGATATGGTCTAAATGGGTATGCGTCATTATCACCCTTTTTATGTCGGCTGGATCTATCCCTTCTGCCTCAATCGCACTCAGCTTGTAATTGCCTTTTCCCATCAACCCAGCATCAACAAGGGTTATATCGGATTTAGAAATATCCCCGATCAAATAGACGTGAGAATCTGGAATGAACTCATCCCTGCCTTCAATAAAATACAATCCATCTGCAACCTTCATCTTCTTCTTTCTCCTAAATAAGTTTCCAAACACCATATCCCATTGCCTGGCCTAGTTCAATATTGATGGACTTACTGCTAGCGTACGTCGCTACTCTACATACCCTGGAACCTCCACCAAACGCATTTTTCCTTTAACAAACACTCCACTTCCCCTACCTACCTCTTTACCACGACGGTCGTAAACATAAGATTCTGCAATAATCTGGTTGCGGGACTTTGCCACCACTTTGCCCACAGAGCGCATGATCCCTTGCATGACAGGCCTGGTGAGATAGGTTGTAAAGCTCATGGTAAGCACGAAGCAGTCGTGCACAATTGAATTTGCAGCAAAAAAGGCGGCATCATCCAGCATCTTAAAATACACGCAGCCATGGACAGCGCCTGCACCGTGAAAATAGTCTTTTTTTACTTCCATTTCGATTTCCGCTCTTTCCTTTGATACCTTTATCTTGGGCTGGAAAATGCTGTTTATAGGTGCCATTAGATACATCCGCTCCAATCCTCTGTAATGCTCCTCGCCTGGCATAACTTTGTCCTCCAAACGGTTTCTATTGAGAAAGTCCTTTCTTGAAGCAAGTATCGAAAAATGTCAAACCCTTTCTAAGGACTCTATCACGATGTTGTTACCATAAATGACGGTTAAGTTGCCCTACCTAAATAAAGTAAAAAGCCTTAGATTTGTACGGATGGCTAGATATGGAGAGCCCCGCAGGGGAGCAGAGTGTTAGGATAATGGAGGAGTATGAGGAAAGAGTTGAAAAAGCGACCCAAAAGTGTCCCAAGAAGGGGTTTGAGTCGCTAACCTGTTGATATAACAAACAAAACTGGTGGAGGCGGGGGGAATCCAATTAAAGATAGAACCCTTTGAAATTACACGCTTTCTTCAATGTGATCTTTAAAAATGCCCCCAGAAATACCCCCAAGTTTTTCCGGCTCACTTATTCATCATCATAAATATTCTATCCATTCTCCAGATCTCTGCCTCTCAAGGATAACACTACAGGCATATCAGAACAAATGGTTCTCTCAGCTAGTTGAAATAGTTAGGAAGAATCCGCTTCACGCCCGCTTTTTCAGCCAATCTCCTTGGTCCCATATCGGAACATTATTAAGCTCACACAATCTTATTGTGTGTCCCGTTCCACCACTGCGCGGCTTCTTTGGATCAACATAAAAAATCCCTGCTGTAGCAGGGGCAAGGGACAATGCCCGTGAACCAAGAACCTTCAATGCATCCCTTATGAGGTAAAGGGCCTTCACCGTGGACCTGTTCTTTACACGTAACCTCATGTATAGCTTAATGAGGCCAGCAATCCCAGGTGTTGCTTCCATGGCCTGCCGGCAAGCCTCTTCCAATTCAGAACCAGGAATTGCATCAAGGGGGTAAACTTGCGAATGGGGATCAATCCTCTTCTTTGCGTGGGTCTCATAGGGTAAAACATATTGCAGCCTGGATGGGTCA
>QMLZ01000025.1 GCA_003646995.1 Deltaproteobacteria bacterium
CCTCGAGGGGAGAATCCAGTGTTTTGAACCAGTGATAGAACCCCCGGGGGAGGCCATGGCCGATTGGAAGATCATGGACTCTTTGATGGCCTTGCTGGGGCAGGCTCAAAAGTACGGTTCCATCACCAAGGTTAGAGAGGAAATAGCACAGATGGTGCCAGGGTATAGTGCTTTGGCAGAGGAAGGCCTGGGGGGCTGGGTAGGGCACATCTCTGCCGGGCGAAGGCCTGATCTTGAGGAACATCTGGATGAGATACCATTTTCCAAGATCCCTGAAACACCGCCAAAAAGGGAGCAGGGCCCCGGCGTTATGGAGATTGTTTTCGGTTCTTCAAGGTTTCACGTAGGTGGGGGAACCCGCACCGGTAGTTCCAGGCGAATCGCAAGATTTTGCCCTGAAGGTTTTGCAGAGATCTCATTCCAGGATGGCGAAGAGCTAGGCATACAGGATGGCGATCGAATCAGAATTAAGAACGACAATGGATCCGTTGTCAAAAAGGCCAAACTAGTTAAGGGACAACCCAAAGGTCTTGTTTTCTTGCCGTGGGCCTTTGACGACAATGATGCCATGTGCCTGGTAACGCTGTCCCAGGTAGATGGCCGCGATCCTGAGGGATGGAACAGCTGTAAGGCTAATGTTCAGAAAATATAACGGGTGAGCTGCATGGGGAAGAAGGTCATAGATAGGCAACGGCTTCACTCTATAATTGAAAAACATAAGGGGGAGAAATGGGGCCTTATTCCCCTGCTTCAGGATGTGCAGGAGGCATTCGGGTACATTCCCCCAGAAGGGATTGAGCCGATAGCCGAGGCCATGGGCTTGTATCCTTCTCAGGTCCAGGGAGTCATTACATTCTATGCTGGCTTTGCCCTGGAGCCCAAGGGAAAATACGTCATTCGAGTGTGTCGTGGTACTGCATGCCACGTAAAGGGAGGCAGAAGCATATTGCGGTATTTGAAAAAAGAACTGGGGTTAGAAGAGGGGCAAACCAGCGAGGATTACCGGTTTACCCTAGAGACAGTAGCTTGCCTCGGCGCATGCTTTTTAGCACCCACAATGATGGTGAACCGCACTTATTACGGCAAGCTGTCACCCCCTAAGGTCACGAGCGTATTGGCACAGTATCGCAAAGCTGGCCTAGAGGATGAGTAGGAATGGATAAGTTGCAGAGCATAGGTCAACTGGAATGGTTGCGAAACAAGATTTTGTCCAGGACTGATCAGGCAAGAGCGGTTGTTTGTGTGTGTATGACCGGCTGCAGGGCATATGGGGCAGACGAGGTACGCGACGCGCTCTCCCAGGAGATAAAGCGCAAAGGAATGTTAAGGGATGTGGAGATAAGGTCTACGGGCTGCCACGGACTGTGTGCCAAGGCCCCGGTGATTTCCATTGAGCCGGGCGGGATTCAGTATCAAGAGGTGAGTCCGGAGGATGCTCCCGAAATAGTGGACTTGACCCTGGGGAAAAACAGGCTCATCGAGAGACTCGCTTACAAAGATCCCATATCCGGCAATCCCTTATTTTACAAGAGCGAAATCGAATTTTACAACAAGCAAACCCGAAGGGTATTGGCAAATTGCGGCAAGATAGATCCCACAAATATCGAACATTACATAGCGGCGGGCGGGTACGAGGCATTTGTGAAGGCCGTCTCTACCATGAGTCCCGAGGAGGTGATTAAGGAAGTCACCTCGGCCCAACTAAGAGGTAGGGGAGGTGCTGGGTTTCCCACAGGACTTAAATGGGGTTTTGCCCGTAAGGCAGAAGGCAGGCCAAAATATATTATATGCAACGCTGATGAGGGGGACCCTGGAGCATTCATGGACAGGGCCTTGCTGGAAGGAGATCCCCATGCAGTGCTGGAAGGAATGCTTATAGGTGCCTATGCCATCGGCGCAGAGTACGGATTTATTTATGTCCGAGAAGAATACCCCATTGCCATATCCCATTTGTCCACAGCCCTTGCACAGATGGAGGAGTTGGGTCTAATTGGGGAGAATATTCTGGGTACAGGCTTTGATTTTTACCTGTCTCTAAAGATGGGCGCCGGGGCTTTTGTATGCGGGGAAGAGACAGCCCTTATGGCCTCTATCGAAGGCAAGAGAGGTATGCCAAGAGCCAGGCCGCCCTTTCCAGCACAGGCCGGTTTAGATGGAAAACCCACCAATATCAACAACGTTGAGACGTGGGCGAATGTGCCGTTGATAATTAAGAATGGGGTCTCGTGGTATCGCCAAGTGGGAACCGAGAAAAGCAAAGGGACTAAAATCTTTTCCTTGGCGGGGAAGGTCAATAATACGGGCCTAGTGGAGGTTCCGATAGGAACCAGCATAAAGCAGGTGGTATTTGAGATAGGAGGTGGAATCCCCAAAGGTAGAAAGTTCAAGGCTGTACAAATGGGTGGGCCTTCTGGGGGTTGTGTCCCTTCCCGGTACCTGAACCTTCCTATTGATTATGACACGCTCCAGCGAATAGGGGCGATAATGGGTTCAGGCGGCATGGTGGTCATGGATGAAAACAACTGCATGGTGGAGATCGCGAGGTTTTTCCTGAGCTTTACCCAGTCTGAGTCATGTGGCAAGTGCGCGCCTTGCAGATTAGGCACCACCCAGCTCTTGGAAATTTTGACCAGGATAACCAGTGGTAAGGGACGTATTGAAGATATCGAAACCATAAGGGAATTGGGCCAAACAATCACCGAGGCATCCCTTTGCGGAATGGGGCAAACTTGTGCCAAACCAGCCCTTTCCACTCTGAGATATTTTGCCAAGGAGTATGAAGAACACATCTTGGAGCATAGGTGCGCAGGTGCTACCTGTGATTCAATGGTTATATCAGCATGCCAGCATGCCTGCCCGGCAGGAATCGATGTGCCCAACTATGTGGCTGCGATAGCTGCGGGCAAATATGAAAAGGCAGTTGAAATCATCAGGGAAAGAAACCCCTTTCCGGCAGTGTGCGGCCGCATATGCATCCACCCGTGTGAATTCAAATGCAGGCGGGGGGAGCTGGATGACCCCGTGGCCATCAGGTCTTTGAAACGCTTTGCAGCAGACTGGTACTTCGAACATATCGGGTATAGGAAGGAACCTTTCCCTGTCACCAAATCAGAAAGGGTAGCAGTGGTGGGAGCTGGACCTGCAGGGCTTACGTGTGCCTATTTTCTTGCTGAGATGGGATATGGGGTCACGGTCTATGAGGCCCAGCCGGTTGCCGGGGGCATGCTAGGTATAGCTGTTCCCGAATTTAGGCTGCCTCGTCAGGTGATTGAAATGGAGGTGGCATACATAGAATCCTGTGGCGTGGAAATTAGATACAATTCACCTATTGACGCCCGTCACACAGTGAATGACCTGTTGGCAGAGCGCTACAGCGCTGTATTCATAGCTGCAGGGGCTCAGGCAAGCAAGAGAATAGGAATCCCGGGCGAGGAAGAGGGGCTGAAAGGTCTTTATTACGGGCTTCAGTTTCTCAGTGAGGTCAGAAGAGGAGGCAAAGTCCGATTGAAAGGCAGGGTTGTTGTTATTGGAGGCGGAAACGTTGCAATTGACGTGGCGAGAACTGCTTTGAGGGTCGGGGCACAGGACGTTCAGCTATTTTGCCTTGAATCCCGGGAGGAGATGCCCGCGTGGGAGAAGGAAACGCAAGAGGCCATTGAAGAAGGGATCGTGCTTAATACATCTTGGGGTCCTAAGCAGATACTTCACGATAACGGAAAGCTGAGGGGCGTGAGATTTGCCCGATGTACTTCAGTATTCGATGACGAGGGGAGATTCAACCCAAAATTCGATGAAGCAAAAAGCCAGGTCATTGAGGCTGATAATGTAATTATCTCTATTGGTCAGGCCCCTGACATGTCTTTTCTATCCAAGGATGTTCAACTTGAAAGGGCGCTGTGGGGAGCATTGGCTGTTGATGAGAACACTCTCTCTACAAACGTGCCTGGTATCTTCGCTGGGGGAGATTTTACAACCGGCCCCACCTTTGTGATACGTGCCATAGCCTCAGGCCGCCGTGCCGCCTTGGCCATAGACAAATATCTCCGCGGCGAGAAGGGCCGAATCACAATAGTGGATGAAAAGACCGAACTGAAAGAGGAAATAGGTCTGGCCCTGGAAGAGGAACATGCCGGCGAAAGGCCCAGGGTCCCCGTGGAGATTGAAAAACCGGAGATTCGGATAAAGGACTTTCGAGAGGTTGAGAAAGGGTTTAGCGAAGAGAAGGCCAGGATGGAAGCAATCAGGTGTCTCCGCTGTGACCTTGAAAGGGAAAAGGGAGATTAGCAATGATAAGATCAATCACCCAAAAAAAGAGTGATGAAGAGATTAACCGCCTGCTGGAAGGCCTCAATAGAATTTTCATTATCGGCTGTGGGACCTGCGCTACACTAACCCACACCGGTGGATTGCCTGAAGTGGAAACCATGGCCATGAGCTTGAGGGACAAGGGAAAGCTGGTGACAGGACAGATGGTATTACCCGTGGCGTGTGATAACATGACCGGCGAGATGTTGAGGGAATGGTCAAGCAAGATGGATCAAGCCGATGCGTTGCTGATCATGGCTTGCGCATTTGGCGTGCAGACCATAGCAAGGCAGTCGAGGAAAATGGTGATCCCTGCGTTGGACACGCTGTTTATTGGTAAAGAGACCGCCGTAGGGTGCTTTGACGAGATATGCACTCAGTGCGGCACGTGCATTCTAGGGGAGACCGGGGGAATATGTCCGGTAACCTCATGTCACAAAGGGTTGGTTAACGGCCCTTGTGGTGGGACGAATAATGGCAAATGCGAGATTGACAGCAACAAGGACTGCGCATGGACTCTCATATACAACCGACTAAAGGAGCTGGGCCGGCTGGACAGCATGCGGAAGCTTCAAGCCCCCAGGAATCATCAGCGTGAACCTTCACCGGGGAAGTTCATGATATCTCCTGGTGCGCAATGATTATATATGTGTGCAGTTCTTGAGTTTGGACGGCAGAGAAAAAGTAAACATTACATCAATATCCTGTATCTTGGAGCTTGATCCATGGCATCTAAATTCAGAAAGGCCCTCGAATCGGGAAAGTTTGTGGTCACGTGCGAGATAGCGCCTCCAAAAGGGACTAATCTCAAAAAGATGCTCCATCACGTGGAGCTATTAAAAGACAAGGTAGACGCTATCAATATCACTGACCACCAGAGTTCTGTAATGAGATTCCCCTCCCTTGGCGGGGCGCTACTGGTAAAGGAATCAGGGGGCGAGCCAATCTTGCAGATGACTTGTCGGGATAGGAACCGGCTTGCCCTGCAAGCGGATTTGTTGTTTGCCTACACTAGGGGTGTAAACAATGTGTTATGTCTTACAGGGGATTCAGTTATTTTCGGAGACCACAAAGAGGCAAAAGGGGTATTTGACCTGGACTCAAGTCAGCTGATCATGGCTATAAGGAAAATGGAAAAGGGGAAAGATCTGGGTGGCAATGATTTGGACGGGGAAATGGAGTTTTGCGTGGGGGCCATCGTCACACCTGAGGCCAATCCCCTTGAACCTCAATTGATTAAATTTGAAAAGAAGATCGAGGCAGGAGCTGAGTTTATTCAAACCCAGGCAGTCTATGATTTGGACAACTTCAAGAAATTCATGGAATATGCAAGCCAGTTTCCAGTAAAGGTTCTAGCGGGCATCATATTGCTGACCTCCGCACCCATGGCACGGTTCATGAACAAGAATGTGGCTGGGGTGAGCGTGCCCCAGAATTTGATAGACGAGATGGCTTCAGCCCCAAAGGAAAAGGCTATTGATAAAGGTATAGAAATCGCAGGGAGGATGGTGAGACGCATTTACGAGGAAAAGATGTGTCATGGAGTTCACATCATGGCCATTGGTAGAGAGGAACTGGTGCCTGAAATAATGGCAGCTGCTGGGCTGATATGATGGATCAGTGCTGTTTTTCCATGACTGCCGGGACATCGAATGAGGCCTTAATTGCTTCAGTGGCTGCTTTCACGCGGTCAGATTCCACGAGCCCCATTATTGACGCTACTGTGCATCCTACGGCAATAGGACGGATCAATGCCTCGTAGAAACATCTGAAAAGCAATGCCGCTATTCCATATCGATCGCCAAAGTGAGGGCCGTTCATGGAAAAGACGGATACTGTCCGGGGCCTTAGGATTATCCGGCAGGATGTCAAATGACGAAGATCCTCTTGAACAGTGTCCAATTTGGCATGAGGAAAGGCCAGAAAAAACTTGTGCTCCTGGTTGACTCCAACGGCAAATGAGACCAGAAAGGCCAGATTGACCTCGGCCCTATCCAGCCTCCTAATTAATTCGGCGAAACTGCCCAGACCATCTGAAGGAGACCATACCTCAAATAGATCCAGGTCTAGATCCCAATTCAGGCTGTAGACCTTGGGCCTTTTCTCTTGGTAAGATGCGATAATCTCCTTATATATTTTTTCCTTACCCTTTTGTGCAAGCTTCCAATCCTCGGGGGTCCTATAGGTATTGAAACAAAAGGGGCCGAACAAGGCTTGGGCAGCCTGTGGGGCCAAGCCCCTGTCAATCACAGCGGAAATTGCTGCGCTGGAATTTGCCATGGCCGCTGGTTGTATTTTGCTTTCAGAAAATGCATGTAGGAGCGAAGCCGCTATTTCCGGCCTGTTGCGATGAGGGAAGATGGACAATATAGAAGATTTGTGCGCCTTTAAAAAGGCCTTGTCGCTTTGAGCAGAAAAATTATGCAGGATTTCTTGTGCCCTGGGAGCCGCGTTGCTTTCCACGGTAATGCCAAGGTACTGGCCCCTTTGGTCAAGTCCGAATGTAAAAAAGGGAAGATTGAGCTGGCTTTCGGATAGCGTGGAGCATATGTCTAAGACATATTCGGGATCTTGAGCATTTTCATAGAATAGGGAAAAATGAGCACAATCCCACAGGATCTTGAACCCTCCTAGGCACGTACCCCCTGTGTTGCCAGGTTCAGCCCCGTGCCCAGCATTTTCCCTAGATAATCTATCCACTACGACAGCAGGCTATTTACTATTTCCCACAATGTTTCAGTGTCAATGGGCTTTGCAATATAGTCATCTGCTTCTGTGGACATGCCGTCGGCATGGCTATATCTGGTAGTCGGCACAGCTTCGCCCACAGCCGTGAGAAGAACAACGGGGATGTCCCTGGTCTCCTCGTTTGCCTTCAGCTCTGCGCACAGGACATAACCGTCCTTTCGTGGCATCATGACATCTAATATGATCAGGTCTGGCCTCCTTTGTTTTATGGACTCTTCCCCCTCAACACCGTCATAGGCCCTTCCTACTTCAAATCCCTTACTCTCCAACATCATTGCCACGGTTTCCACCAGATCAGGATCATCGTCCACTACTAAAATGTATTTTTTTGACATATAAGAACCTCCATTAATTTGTGTTAACCGAGCACTGCTATATTAGAATTTTCTCCTTAATAAGTAAAGCTGTACAATAAATCAGCCATCTACCTTAGGCCTGGGGTAAAGACCACTGGCTTCCACGATTTCCGGGACCTTTTCCTCCCATTCAATGGCCATTATGTGGAAGCCGCTGACTCCTTCCACTTCCTTTAATTGCTGTATGGTTTCGACACAAATCTTTAGACCTTCTTCAGGCTGTTTTTCTTTTGGTACTCCACTCATCCTCTTAACCAGCTCGTCAGGCACATCCATCCCAGGGACCCTATTCTTCATGTATTTTGCCATTCCAGCGGACTTGAAGGGGGTCACTCCAGCAAGTATGTAAACCTTTTCATGTAAGCCCCTGTCCACGACCCCTTTCATCCACTCCTTGAATCGTTCAACGTTGTAAATACACTGGGTTTGGATGAACTCAGCTCCTGCAGCCACCTTTTTTGCAAGGCGGGGGACACGAATTTCGAATGGATCAGCAAAGGGATTTGCAGCAGCACCAACGAACATCTTGGGGGGCCTGGTAATATCATCTCCTCCCAGGAACTTTCCTTGATCCCTCATGAGTCGGACCAGCTGGATAAGTTGCATGGAGTCGATGTCAAAGACATTTTGGCCCTGGGGATTATCCCCAAATTTCTGGTGATCTCCAGACAAGCAGAGGATATTGTGGATATCAAATGAGGCAGCTCCAAGTATGTCACTTTGCAGGGCTATTCTGTTCCTGTCCCTAACGACCATCTGGAGCACCGGTTCTAGGCCCATGAGCTTTAGATGAATGCAGGATGCCAGGCTGCACAGTCTTGTCACTGATGTCTGATTGTCCGTGATGTTTATGGCATCAACGTAGTCCTTTATCATTTGGGCCTTTTTTCGAATTACTTCCGGGTCGCTCCCCCTTGGTGGACCACACTCGGATGTGACTGCCAAGTGTCCTGATGATAGAATCTTTTCCAGCTTGCTAGGGGTCTTGGTCTCGCTCATATCCTTACGTCCTCCCTTACAACTTTTCTGGGGCCTCCAGCTCGATCAGTAGACCAATCTTTTATAGGTGTGAGCTTTTCATAATCTTCTTCAAGTCGGCCTAAGGCCTTGAGCCGGTCAATGATTAACTGCCATGCACAATCTACATTTGGATCAATTTCACACTTCCCCTTTGTGCTTCCACCACAAGGGCCATTGAGCAGCCTTTTGGCGCATCTCGACACAGGGCAGATGCCGCCGGTTCTTGCCAATATGCACTGGCCACAGGCTTGGCATCTTTCTGTCCACACTCCTCTTTCTTCAGTTACACCCAAAAAGCAGGTGTTCACGCCGGGTAGAACGGGGGTATTAAAGTACTTCTCCGCCATGAATTGCACACCCACTCCGCATGCTAATGAGAGGACAGCATCGTACTGATCAATGATGTTTCGAATTTCTTCCAGGTATTCGTGGTCACATTGCCTCTCTAAAGTCACCTCGTCAATCTTGATTTCTTTACCTTGGTTCATGAAATACATTCGCAGGGCTGAGGCCAACACCTGGACTTCCTTTTTACCTCCGGCCTCGCAGACGGTTACACATTCATTACAGCCCGCAATAAGGATCTTGTTATACCCTTTTACTTCCTCAATGATTTCTTCCATTGGTTTTTTTTCTGCAACAATCATCTCCTGCCCTCTCTTTCTCCATTTTTTTGTTCATCCCTGGGTATCAAGCAGCCTTTTTCTTCAAGGCCTTTTTTATAGGATTGGGCCCTAACTTCTTTATCTTGTCTGTCATCTCCACCGCATACTGGGCGAATTTGGGACCTTCTGCCGAAGACAGGTTAAACATTTGAACCCTTTCCCCGCCGATTCCGATGGTATCCAAGATCTTTTTTGCCTGTGCCACCCGTTTTTTGGCCCGTATGTTTCCATTGTTAAAGCGACAGTCCCCTTCCATGCAGCCGACCACATAAACACCATCAGCCCCCTTCTCAAATGACCGCAGGATATGAATAATATCAACCTTGCCTGTGCATGGAACACGGACCACCCGTATGGTGTCAGGATATTGAAGACGCATGGAACCTGCCAGGTCCGCTGCCGTGTAACCTCAGAAGTTGCAGCAGAAGGCTATGATTACAGGCTTGAACTCTTCCATTTGAACTCCTTTCTCACAAAGATTTAATATGTCCCATCGAGCCTGCTCCGGCCTTACAATACTCCCTCAAGCAAGGCGTCCACCTTGCTGAGAATTTGTTCGTCTTCGTACCAATTGAGCTGGATCGCTTTGGCAGGGCACTCTGCGGCGCAGATACCGCAACCGTGGCAAAGTGCCTCGTCGATTTCGCTTACCCCGTCTTCGTTTATCTTGGGCACTTCATATGGACAGGCCCTGACGCAAATGAGGCAAGCAGCGCATTTCGTGGGATCGACTTTGGCAGTTACAGCCGAAAGGGTTATCTCATCCTGAGAAAGGAAAGTGCTGGCCCTTGACGCAGCAGCGAGCGCCTGGGCAACGGATTCGGATATAAGCTTGGGGCCATGGGCGGTGCCGCAAACAAAGATGCCCTCGGCGGTCATATCTACAGGCCTTAACTTGACGTGGGCCTCGAGGAAGTATCCTTCCTGGTTTCTTGTAACTTTCAGTGTAGTAGCCAGTTCTTCGGTATCCTCTGCAACCATCCCAGCGCTGAGGGCCAACAGATCTGCGGTGACCTGCAGTTGCCTTCCAAGCACATGATCCTTGAATTTAACGATAATCCCCTCGCTTGCGCTTTCTACTTCCGGCGGCTCCTCTTTTTTGTAACGGACAAAAATAACACCAAGCCTTCTGGCCTCGGTATAATAATCCTCCAGCAGGCCATACATCCTTATGTCACGGTACAGTATATAGACATTGGTATCCGGATTCAGTTCTTTGATATGCAGGGCATTCTTGATAGCGCTTTGACAACAAACCCTGGAGCAGTTGGGATTTTCCTCATTGCGAGACCCCGCACACTGGATCATAACAACTGTGCCAAGGTCATCGGCTCCCCTTTCTTCCAGCCGCAGACTCAATTCTATTTGGGTTAGAACCCTATCATCTTGTCCATACAAGAATTCCTTGGGTTGGTATTCTCTCGCGCCGGTGGCCAAGATAACCACACCGTGTTCTATTTTCCTTTCATATAGTGCAGGGCCCACCAGAACTTCTGTTGTGAAATTACCTTTAAATCCGCTAAAGGACACGATTATGGAATTGGTTAGCACCTGAATGTTCTTGTGGTTCGTAACCCTGTCAATAAGCTCAGATACATACTTCGGTATATCGGCACCCTCTATGGTCGTAGTAAGTCTTCTGGCAAGCCCGCCCAGCTCTGCTTCTTTCTCCACTATGACAGTTTCATAACCCTGTTCTGCCAAGCCTAGTGCGGCATTCATGCCGGCAACTCCCCCTCCTATGACCAGGGCCCGTTTATTGATTCTTATCTTTTTTTCCTTGAGGGGTTTTAGTAAGGAGGCCCTAGCCACGGCCATCCTGACCAAGTCTTTTGCCTTTTCTGTTGCAGCCCTGTGATCTTCAGCATGCACCCATGAGTCCTGATCCCTGATATTTGCCATCTCAAACAGATATTTATTCAGCCCACAGGCCTGAAGGGTCTCTTGAAAAAGGGGCTCGTGGGTCCTGGGTGAACAAGACGCGACTACAACCCTATTGAGATTTTTTTCCTTTATAAGCTCCTTGATCTTTTCCTGTGTGTCCTGGGAGCAGGTAAAAAGGTTTTCATCGGCCAGCACCACGTGAGGAAGGGAGGCGGCATATTCAGTGACTTCAGGGACATTCACTACTCCCCCTATATTTATACCGCAATTGCATACGAAAACGCCGATTCTCGGCTCTTCCTGCTCAACGTCTTTTTCCTCAGGCAGCTCGAGGACCTTAATATCCGAGCCCCGTGCCTCGCTCAGGGCCATTTGTGCCTTGCATGCCGCTGCGCTGGCCTCAACAACAGAACCTGGAATATCCTTGGGCCCTTGAAAAACACCACATGCATAAACCCCGTCCCTGGAGGTGTCCACAGGTTTGAAAGGGTGTGTGCTGGCAAAGTTGGAAGCATTAAGGTCGACCCCTATTTTACGGGCCAGCTCCGCCGTCTCCTCACTAACCTCAAGCCCGACTGACAGGACCACCATATCAAAGATTTCCTCGTGGATTACGCCATCTTCATCCGTATAACCAAGGCACAGGTCATCGGTGCCGGGAACTGGATCAATGGTATGCACCCGAGCTCTTACAAATCTGACCCCATGTTCTTGCTTTGCTCGGTTGTAATACATTTCGTAATCTTTTCCGAATGTTCGCATGTCCATAAAAAATATGGCAGTGTCCAGATCTCCATCGCTGTGGTCCTTGGCTATTACAGCTTCTTTTACAGCATACATGCAGCAAACAGCAGAGCAGTAACCATTACCGCAGTGGGCGGTGTCTCGGGAACCCACACATTGGAGCCAAGCAATTTTCTTAGGCTCTTTATTATCCGAAGGCCTGACAAGGTGACCTAACGTAGGGCCGGATGCACTTAGTATGCGCTCAAATTCCAGGGAGGTAAGCACATTGGGGTGTGTCTTATGGGGATAAAAATCCTCGTAGGGTGTGGGATCAAAGGCCTTGGTCCCTGGGCACATTATAACTGCGCCTACCTTGACTGTCCTTTCAACAGCTTGTTCGTCATGATTGATGGCACCGGCTAGGCATGCTTTCACGCACTGGTAGCATTCCGAGCATATACCACACTTGAGACATCTCTCTGCTTCCTGGCGTGCCTGTTGTTCGTCAAAGCCAAGGTAAATTTCTTTGAAATTACCCTTTCGCTCTTCCAGAGAAAGCCTTGGCATCTGGGTCCGGGGAATCTCAGGCTCCTTGTCAATTTCAGGCTTCACGTATGACCAATCCTTTTCTCTCCCCTCCCTCATATCCAATCCGTTTATATAACGGTGGATGCTTTCTGCTGCCTCTTTGCCGCATCCAACAGCCTCCACCACTGACCTGGGCCCGTAAAATACATCACCACCCGCAAACACCCCCTCAACAGGTGTCTCAAGGGTTATGGGGTCAGCCTCCAGCCCCCCCTTCTTGCTCACAGCAATGCCTTGCGCCTCGGTGAAGGACAGATCAGCAGCCTGGCCAATAGCTACAATAACACTGTCGGCCTCAATGGTTGTCAGATCCTGCTCGTCATATTCAGGACTGAAATTGCCCATGTCATCAAACACCCTGGTGCACTTTTTGAACTCAATGGCCTTTAGTTTGCCTCCACTCTGGATAAATTGCTTTGGCCCCAGGCTGTTTATGATCTCAACCCCTTCTTCCAGGGCCTCTTCTATCTCATATTCCCATGCAGGCATCTCGTCGCGTTTTTCCAGACACACCATACTGACTTTCTTGGCCCCAAGCCTCAGCGCAGTCATTGCCACATCAATGGCCACGTTGCCGCCCCCAATGACAACCACTCGCTCACCCACTGATACCTCTTCTTCCAAAGCCGCCTGCCTCAAGAAGTCAATCCCCTTCAGCACCTGGGGCAGATCTTCCCCCTCCACATTCAGCTTTCTGCTCACATGCAAGCCTGTGGCAATAAATATCGCTCGGTAACCCTCGGCCTTCAGGCTGTCGATAGTGATGTCCTTGCCAAAAGTGATACCTGTTTTTATCTCCACGCCCATTTTTTCTATTATGCCGATCTCCGCCTTCAACACATCCCTGGGAAGTCGGTATGCCGGTATGCCAACAGCCATCATGCCGCCGGCCACAGGCAACTTCTCGAAGACCGTGACCTTGTAACCATTCCTCCTCAAAAAGTAAGCAGCTGATAGCCCTGCCGGCCCTGAACCAATAACCGCAATCCTTTCTTCTCTCTCCTCGGCAGGGGCGGGTATGAACGGGTCTGAGCTTTCAAGGTCTATGTCAGCAATGAAGCGGTGAAGGTATTGGATTGCAAGGGGGGCCTCCACATCACCCCGGGTGCACACGCCCTCGCAAGGATGATGGCACACTCGGCCGCAAACAGCGGGAAAAGGGTGTGCTTCCTTGAACAGTTCCAGTGCCTCTCTGTATTTCCCTTCCCGTATTAGCGCAATATATCCCTGAACACTTACTTGGGCAGGGCATGTAGCCTTGCAAGGTGCAGTGCCTCTCTTCTCAATAGCAAAGGCCCCGGGAATAGCCTGTGGGTAACGCTTATAGGCTGCCTTTCTTTTCGAGAGATTTTCATCATATTCATTGTCCAATTCAATGGGGCAAACTTTGGCACACTCCCCGCAACTTGTGCATTTGGCAAGATCTACATAACGTGGATTTTGTCTGATTTGAGCCTCAAAATTTCCCTTGTCGCCCTTTAAATCTACTAGCTCTGCATTGGTTATCAGCTCTATATTCATATGCCGGCCGACCTCGACCAGTTTGGGCGAGATCACTCACATGGCGCAGTCATTAGTGGGGAAGGTCTTGTCCAATTGGGACATCATACCCCCAATGGCGGTCTCCTTTTCCACCAGGTACACATAGTATCCCGAGTTGGCCAGGTCCAGAGCTGACTGCATGCCAGCGATACCTCCGCCCAAAATCATTACAGATCCTGATAGTGCCTTTCCAGATTTGGTAGCCATAGATTCCCCCTATCAAACTAGCTACAGAATATTTGATTCATCAAGAATCTGCGGGAGTTTATCTTCCCAGCCCATCGTTGAAATTGCAACTCCGGGAAGTTCAAGGCCTTTTATTTGTTTGATCATATCGGCGGCTATTTTCACACATTCCCTAGGTTTGTCAGGTGCCTTCTGAATTGATTTTATGAGGTTTTCGGGGATTGATATGTTCTTGATATTTCGGTTAATGTATCGCGCCATTCCTGCTGACTTCAGCAGCAGAACTTTTGGTATTAGTGCCACCTTATCCTTGCTCAACCGCTTTAAGATTCTTTCCAGGATTTTTAGATCAAATACCGGGCTGGTTATCACAAATTTCACGCCCAAATCTATCTTTTTTTCCAACTCTTCGAATTCCAGATCTAGCAAACCCCCTTGGGCACCAGCGTTAAAAAAGGCGCCCACAAAGAAATCTGGAGCCCCCTTCAGTTCGATGCCGGCCATGTCCTTGCCATTGCGCATTTGCTCGATAACTTCAAGTAATTGAAATACGTCAATGTCATTGACAGCTCTGGCCTGGGGATGATCCCCTACGGTTATGTCATCGCCTTTCACAACCATCAAATTTGGAATTCCTAAAGCTGCGGCTGAGAGAATGTCAGCCTGAAGAGCCAGCCTATTTCTGTCCCGGCAACAAACTTGAAACACCGTTTGCATGCCATTGGTTTGTAAGAAGAGGCAGCCGCCCAAAGAGCTGGCCTTCATTACTGCGTTGGCCATTTCAGGGACAACGAAGGCGTCCACCCTGCCTTTAACGTTGACTGCATTGGTGAGCATTTCAGAAAAGTCTGCTCCTTTTGGTGGCTCAAATTCCGCCAGCACTGCAAATCCTCCTTGGTCCAGTTTTTCCCTTAGCATCATTTGGTCAGGCCTCCCCGAAGAATGTTAATCGCACCTTGTTTCAAGCAGTGTCCTTCCTCTCAAAAAGTAAATAGAACATAACTTATAGGAACTCTCAGGCCCCCCTTAAGAAAGTGGCGACTTAAGTCATTGCTATTGCAGATAATGAGGCAAGTTTTTCTATTGTTTCAAAACCGGCAAAAGGATCTTAAAGGTGGTTCCCTTACCCACCTCACTTTCCACCTCTATCGTCCCCCTATGAGCATCCAGTATCCCTTTGACAATAGAAAGCCCAAGCCCTGTACCCATTACCTGCCTTGTCTTAGGGTCTTTCACCCTGTAAAACTTATCAAAGATTTTTGGTATCTCCTCAGCTGGAATTCCTATTCCTGTGTCGCTTACCTTTATTTCTACGTACTCACCAAAGGCCCTAGCAGAAATTAGCACCTGCCCTCCATCAGGAGAATAATTGATGGCGTTGGTAATAAGGTTGGTGAAAACTTCCTCCATCCTTTTTGAGTCTGCCAAGATGGGCTGCAGCACACCTTCCTCATATTTCAATTCAATGCCTTTCTCTTTTGCCACAGGTTCTAAGAAAGAAACCGTTTCCATTATAATCTCGCCTACGTTTACAGGAACTTGGTGGTGTATAGCCTTTCCAGCCTCTATTTTGGCAATATTCAGGAGGTCGTTAATTAGATCCAGAAGGGAATCGATTTTTTTTACTCCTTTTTCCAGGAGCTCCTTTTGTTTATCCCCAATAGGACCGGCAAGACCCTCAAGCAGGACGGTACTTTGCTGCCGGAGAGAAACCAGTGGGCTACGAAGCTCATGTGCAACCATATTCATAAAGTCAGATTTCATTTGGTCTAGCTGTTTGAAGGCAGTGATGTCTTCCAGCACCGTGACAGTGCCTACTACCTCATTGTCTGGCCCTAGGGCAGGGGCGGAAATTGTCCTAATCACTTTAGACCCTCTGGAAATTTCGCGAGAGATGGTTTGGGGAGAGGACTCGGCCGAATTTAGGATTTCCCTGAGGGATTTGATAAAATCTTTGTCTTCAATAATTTTGTCCACCGGAGCCGGACCATCAAGGTCACCCCTAATTTCCATCATCTGCATAAGTGCCGGGTTGTGAAGGACGATCTCCAGATTTCTGTTGGTGACCAAAACCCCATTTGCCATGCAGTTAATGATCGTTTTAACCCTACTCTTTTCCAGGCTAAGGTCATAGAGATTGCGCCTGTTTTCCTCCTCAAATTGCTTGGCTTGAAGTTCTAATTCGCGCTTTTCTGAGGCTCTTTTGACGGTAAGGAGAAATTGATCGATTTGAAAGGGTTTGGTAATAAAGTCATAGGCCCCTTTCTTCATGCATTCCACTGCGGTGTCTATGGTGCCATGGCCCGTTATAATGATGACAGGTATTTCAGGGTAATTAGTGTGCACGGTTTCCAGTACTTCCTCACCGCTCATGCCGGGCATTTTGAGGTCGAGCAAAATGAGGTCGACGGGTTCTGTGGAAAGTTGTTGAAGGGCGGTGTGCCCGTTTTCGGCCGTCAGTACCTCATAGTTCTTTCCGCTTAGTACCCTCCGGCATCCCTCGCGAACTACCTTTTCGTCATCGACCACTAGAGCCCTGAGTTTGCGATCCATCATTCAGATATTCCTACAAATAGAGGTTCCTCAGCAACCGTAGTTTCTGATTCAAGGGGTAATTCAATATAAAAAACTGTTCCTCCCTCTGGCGGGCAATCCACCCTAATATTGCCTCCGTGAAGGTTAATGATGTTCTGGGAAATGCTCAGCCCCAGTCCAGTGCCTTTTCCTACAGGCTTGGTGGTAAAGAAAATATCGAATATCTTATCCCTTAGATTCTCTGGTATCCCAGGCCCGGTGTCTCTAACCTCGAGGAGGAATTTTTTCGCCCTCTCGTCAAACCTTGCCTTTATGGTTAGCGTTCCCTTGCCTTCCATTGCATCAGCAGCATTAATAAACAGGTTAGTTAAAACCTGTTGCAGTTGCCCAAAGTCTCCTATCATTTCAGGAATGTCGCTTTCAATCTCAGTGACTACCTTGATATCCTGAAAACTAGCCTGGTTGATTAACAGATTGAGGGACTTTGTTATAAGTTCTTCAACAGTGAATGCGGAAGTTTTTCCAATGGACTGCCTGCTGAATTCCAGTAGCTCAGCGACGATCTTTTTGCAACGCAGCGTTTGTGCTATTATCTCCTCTATATCACTAGCAAGCTGGGGATTGTCCTTAACAGCTTCTTTCAAGAGCTCCGCATAAATCAAGATTCCTGACAAGGGATTGTTGATTTCATGGGCTACACCAGCTGCCATCCGCCCTACCGAAGCAATTTTTTCGGACTGGACCAACTGGAGGTGGGCCTGCTCAAGCTCTTTCCGCATCTGCAGTATTTCTCGCATATCAGTAAATACACCGACGCTTCCCACTTCTTTGCCGTCTATAGTGATTATGGAAGCAGAGAGGGTAACAGGTATCTTTTCCCCTTCTTTAGTGGTTATGGTCATGGCGATAGGATTAAGTTTGCCTGGCGGTCCATGCTGGTCGCTCCTCATTTTCCGCATATTTTCTTTTGCTGTCTCAATGTCATAAAAATTACTCAGGTGGCCTTTATTCATTATTTCTTTTGCTGAGTAACCTGTCAGCCGTTCCATGCCCTCGTTGAAGATGAGGACATTACCTTTGGTATCTACCACAACAATTCCATCGACTGTGCTTTCTATTACGTTTTGGAAAAAAGTCTTGGCCTTTTCTACCTCTTTTTCTAATTTTATCCTGTCCGTGATGTCTCTAGAAATTTCCAATATTTGGGTAACATTACCAGCTTCATCAAAAATTGGGGCTATGGTACTTACTTCGAATCGTTGTTCGTTATTTTCGTCGACATACTCCTTGTAGATACTGGAAAACTTCTTGTCTTCGCCGGTCTTGAATCCTTCCTCAAGGTAACAAGGCTTACCGTAATGATTACAAGGCTTGTCCAGTGAATGGCGAACCTGGTAACAAGGTTTTCCAATAACCGCTTCCTTTGTCACGCCCATTTCTTCTATGAAGGTTTGGTTTACCGTATCTATGGTAAAGTCCCGGTTTACCACCATTATGCGATAGGGTAATGAGTCAAGTATTACCTGAATCCTTTTTCGCTGTTTCTGCTCGTGTTCTTGTCGCTCCCTTTCGACCTTGGCCCTTTCCATCTCCATTTGCACTAAGCTGTAAAGCAGGGCCGCGCCCTTATGGTCTAGAAGCGAGACCTCCGGAGGTTTGGTTTGATAAATGAGATCTGCTACTTGGGGGGATCCGGTAAGTTCTATAATAAGGTCAAGTTCCTTAAATCGATAGATTTCTCTAAAGTCTGCTGTGGTATGGATCCCGAGTTCTCGGGCATAAGCCATGCAGGGCGCATTTATTTCTAGATCACAAACGCTGAGAATCTTTATAGGGGGATTTGGCACTTGTGTTGTGCGGAGGAATTCCAGAAATTGCTTGCAGCGGGTGCCGCCTCCCATGATGGCCACATTGAGGGGTTTACCGACTCCGCTAAAGGATGATAGCGTGGAGGAGCCACCATAAGTTCTGCTAGGAATGCCGTCCGGTCTTGTTGTTGGGATCACAGCGAAACCTGGTACCAAGCACTAAGATGGGTGAAATCAATTAACCTCATCGGCGAAAATCCGCCGAGTGATTTTCACCGTTTTTTGAAAGATTTTCCATTACCTGCTTTTCGAGATATCTAATTATCTCCCTTAGGGCAGTGCTTTCTTGTATTGGTCCAGAATCATTCCATCCCTTTTGAAGTGCCTTATTTTTCTCGTCTCTAAATTGTTTGAGGCTCGTAGCCATTGATTTCCACAGAAACAGCTTTTGGAGTACGTGTCTTTCGGCGGGGGTTAAATCCCTTTCAGTATCATATGATGTGCTCTCAGAGATGCGAATAATCATAATCATCTAAAGAATAAAGGGGGTTCCGTATAAAAATGAATCATAGCAGGCTTGTTACTATACTAAAAGATTAGAGAATGCAACTAAAAACCACGAGCCTTCCAGGGAACCTTGCCTGTCAAAGGCCTACGCTGACCAACCGATGTTTTGGGACTTACGTCATTTTCTTAACATGGCCGTCGGCCAAAAGCTAGATAAAAGAATGTGCAAGGCTTATTGGACGACATTCACACTGATATACCTATACACCATTAAGGCCTTTTGGACAATAGTGTTGAATGAATCCAGGTTGTTTGCTAAAAGACAAACACAAGGGGGCGCGTTGTTTTATTGCTTGAGTAGGACTCTCACCATCCATTAGCCCACCCAAGGGGTCGGACCGTGAATAAAGATCCTTATCCAGATATCGTATGCCCGGGACGGAAAAAGGAATGTTCAGCATTGCACGAGCTCGAAGAGCTGAGAAGGGAATGTCTCAGGCTCCGGGAGCTCACTCGCAGGGATAGTCTAACGGGGTTTTTTAACTTTCGTTATCTCCTTGAGGCCCTTGGCGTCGAAATGGAGAGGACGAGAAGGACCGGTCTTCCCACTGGTCTCATAATGAAAGACCTTGATCACTTCAAGCATATCAACGATAGGTACGGTCATGAAACTGGAAACAAGGCCTTGAAATGGTGTACTCAGATATGGCGGAATAACATTAGGCGCATAGATATACCTTGCCGGTATGGAGGAGAGGAATTTGCCATAATATTACCTAGCACTCGCCTCGCCCAAGCGGTCAGAGCAGCGGAGAGGCTCAGGGAGGCTATAGCATCTGCCCCCCTTAGAATTAATGAACTCCGTGTTAATATTACCGCAAGCTTTGGTGTGGATGTCTATACGGCAAAGGAGGTTCTGGAACCAAAGGAATTTATCAGTCGTGCAGACGGCTTCCTACTCAACGCAAAAGAAATGGGGAGAAATTGTGTCAGGTACCCCGGAGAAGGAGTGGAACCTGCCTCAACAGAGCTTACACAAGAAGAAAGAGAGGCTCTCTTTTCCAAGAAATGACCTTCCCTTAATTTGCCTTGGCTTGTGAGTCTTACCCTACAAAGACAATTTAAGAAATTGGCAAAAGAAGACGAGTAGATAGATGTCGGGTTGCCCGAAAATTACTTGAGGCTGAGCAGGTGTAAATATAGATGAAGATATGTGTGAGCAGTGGAAAGGGCGGGGTTGGAAAAACCAGTATAGTGGTCAACCTTGCCCACTGCCTTGCAGAAAAAGGCAAAAGGGTCATTGTGGTAGATGGTGACCTGGGACTGGCGAATGTGGATGTTATGTTGGGAATTTCGGCCACAAAAACCATAAGCGATGTCATGGACCGGGGAGCCGATCCTACAGAGGCCTTGATAAAGCTTTCGGACAATCTATCCGTGCTCCCGGCAAGCTCCGGAGCCCCTGACATGGTCACTCTAGGACCTGAGGAGCAAAAAATCCTTGGTGGATATTTGGAAAAGATTGCCGAGCAATTCGAAATCCTTTTGGCGGATACTGCCGCTGGGATTGGTCCATCTGTGATCTGGTTTAATCACTTTGTGGACAAAAACGTGGTGGTGGCCACGCCAGATCCTACTTCTCTAACCGATTCCTATGCCCTGATGAAGGTGCTGAAAAAGGAGCACAACTTAGATAATTTCCTGCTGATCCTGAACCTGGTGAAGACCCCGGAACAGGCAGAAAAAACCTACGGGACTCTGGCGGACGCGGCAAAGAAGTTTTTGGGGCTTGAATTGGAATACCTGGGAGCTGTTGTCGAAGACAACGCAGTTCCCATTGCCATAAGGAAACAAACACCCCTTGTTTTGGATTCTCCCTCCTCGGCTGCGAGCTCAAACATAAGGGATCTGGCCGACCGAATTCTAGACTCATATTAGAAAGATTCTTACCAAGATTATCCCCAAGCAAGTTAAAAAATGTTATTGAGTTGTTTAATCACATGTTAAATTTATTGTTAACCATGTTAATATGTCCAATGGTATATGGCGAATAACTATTTGGATTTGCAGAATAAATATTCATATGGCAATTTTCAATTGTGCGGCATGGACCTTGCAGAATGAGCGTAGCGAAAGAATTAATCATTCACAATAGTGAGGAGAATTTATGCAAATTGCACGGACAGAATGTGGCGTACGAGAGGCCTTTTGTATTGATCCCTATTCATTTTTAAAGGAAAAGGTGGAAAAGGAGGGGCTTTTTGACTATGAGATAGCCTCCTTACTGGATGTCAATTCTGCCTGGATTGGAAAGCTAAGAAAGGCATTAGGTCTGAACAATTCCAAAAAGTTCTTGCGTCGATTCGAACGCAAATATGGCAAAGGAGCGGTTAGGAGATTCAAGGAAATTATCGAAAAAAGAGAAAACGGCCTGTCGGATGTGGCGAGGTATTTTGGTTTTACAAGGGAATATGCACGCCACGCATACAAGAAAATTTACGGCCGACCCTACACGCTCCATTACCAGAAAAAACTCACTGAGCGGAAGCGATACAGGGAGCATCAGAGGCTTGTCAAATCAAAACGGATGAAAAGCCTTGTGGATATCCAGGAGAAACTGGCCTCTTGTGGTGCCAAAACACAGATAGTGAAGCGCGGACGGTCATATGTGATGGAGGTTAACGGCAAGAAAGTGGCAGTCAAAGTGAGCAAGAAGCCAATCAAAGTAAATGGTAAGCTATATTATCATTTTACAAATGTTGGCTGTAAGATGTCTGATAGTGACATATTTGTTTGTATTTGCGCTAGCAAGAATAAGAGGTTCCATTTTGTTATCCCCAACGATGCCATGCCCAAGAGTACCCTTTCCATAAAGGATCCTGACGATTCTGGCCCAGGGAAATACCTGAAGTATTTGGAGGCATGGAACTTGATAGCGGCCACCTGCTAAGAATCTCTCACTGAACCGATTGAGGGTCCCGTCGCAGCCATGAGCTGGTTGCACAGGGCCCTTTTTTTCTATATAGTTCCGAATGAAGTGAGGAAATCCTGTGCCAACCACATATCTTGAAAAGCTATTAAGAAGCTCTATCCTAACTGACCATAATAGCCTGGCAATACTGGGACAACCCATTAGTGAGCAGTTCACCTGTCCAACTTCCTCCACTATTGACAACCTCAGAAAACTCAATGCTGCTTTCCTGATTTCTCTAGGTGGAAAAGAGTTGGGGCTGGCTCGCTCGGCATCTGAGTTCCTAGAGCTATGTTCTTCAGAGGGGATGCTGGGGGAGGTTAGGGACCTTTATTTGCGAGGCCGTAGCCTCATAGTCAAAGAGATCCGCGAGGCAAGCAAAAATGATCCGGAATTCCAA
>QMLZ01000026.1 GCA_003646995.1 Deltaproteobacteria bacterium
GCCTACCTCCCCGAAATTACTATAAAAGTGGTGCGCCCAGCAGGATTCGAACCTGCGACCTACGGATTCGTAGTCCGTCACTCTATCCAGCTGAGCTATGGGCGCACGGAGAAGTGATCAGCTATCAGCTATCAGCTATCAGCTATCAGCTATCAGCTATCAGCTATCAGCTATCAGCTATCAGCTATCAGCTATCAGCTATCAGCTATCAGCTATCAGCTATCAGCTAATTTTCGGAGGTATGTAATATAGCATGTTTGGATGCTGATTTCCAGGGCAAAGTTTGGCAAGCGGCTGTGCCTTGAAAACAAGAATCAGTCCTTATTCCCGATAGTTTCAGCAATGTGCTTTATGATTGTCGTGGTGGAAAAGCCTTCAATGTAAGGAATGCGGGCTACCTTCCCGCCAGCAGATTTGACTATGTCAGAACCTATAATCTTGTCCTCAGACCAGTCACCGCCCTTGACAAGCACATCTGGAAGTAATTCTTTGATAATGTGATAAGGATCAGGTTCGTCGAAGATTACCACTGCATCCACGCACCCAAGCGCCGCGAGTACCTCGGCCCGGGCGTCCTGCGGCATGATAGGGCGGCTAGGTCCCTTGATTCTGCGCATTGAATTATCGCTGTTAACAGCGACTATAAGGTAATCTCCAAGGCCGCGTGCTTGTTCCAAATAGCGGGTGTGCCCGGGATGAAGAAGATCGAAACACCCGTTGGTAAACACAATGGTTTTTCCATTTTTCTTGAGTTTCTCGCATTCAACCTTTACCTGCTCTAGGGTCTTGACCTTGTCCTTGGTTGAACTCACCGCTCAATCCTCCTCTTTATGTCCTGCACCACGGAAACAAACAGCCCCGATTCAAGGTTGGACTCCTATCCCTTCCCCTGGGCCATCTTCTATACGGCTCTTGCGAGGGCTATTGCCAATACCTCTATGGCACCAGCTTTTTTAAGGACCCTTGCGCACTCGTTAAAGGTGGTTCCGGTGGTTGCAACGTCATCCACCAGTAAAACAATACGTCCGGCTACCTGACTCGGAAGTATTAGCTCGAAGGCCCCCTTCAAGTTTTTAAGGCGCTGTTCCCTGTTGAGCATGGTCTGGGGTGGGGTGAACCTCGTCCTTCGAAGCGAAAGAAAATCCAGATCACCACCGATTTCTTTACTCAAGAACCTAGCAAGGAGCAGGCTCTGGTTAAAGCCCCTTTCTCTCAAACGCTTAGGGTGCAATGGAATCGGCATGACCACAGGCGGCTGGGCAAGATAAATATTTTCCGAGACATATTGGCTCAGAATGGGACCCAATGACTTTGCATAGTGGAGTTTTCTCCCGTACTTAAAGGCATGAACTGCGTCCATCAAAGGGCCTTCGAATATAAAAGGCGCGGTAATCATGTCATAGGCGGGCGGCGAAGAGATGCAGTCTTCGCAAAGGTGGTCAGAACCAGAGTCCTCTGGGTAAGGCCGGCCACATGAAGGGCAAACAGGTCCTGTTATGCGCTTAAAAGAGGAATAACAGGATTTGCAAAAGTCTATACGCCTATTGGACACTATCACAGGTTCATCCCAAAGAAACTCACCGCATAGCAAGCAAACCGGAGGAAATATAAGGTCTATGAAGGCTGTCAATATGTTCATCCTAGGTGTTTTCTCCCTTGTTCTACAAACTCCTCGAATGAACAATTGGGATTTATCCCGGGACAGGCCTGCTTGGCTAACTCTAGAGTTTCCGGATCCCTCATATTTGCCGGATAAAAGGGCCAATCCACGCACCGCTTTGGCTTGACAGGGTGGATAAGGCACGCCTTTTCGTGATCGTAAAAAATGCAGTATCCATTGGAGCCTGTCTTCAGGTAGACCTTTCCATATTTTCTTTCGCAATATTCCAGCAAAAACTCTTTCGGGTCCAGTGTCAGAAATTGGCTTATCCTTTCTGATTCACCATCTAGCAAATAGATACCTCCCTCTCCGTAGCAACACTGCCCACACATTTTGCAGTCAAAGGCCTTTTCTCCCATGTATCAATGCTCCCCGATTCTCTCCTTGGCCCTCTGAATAATCTCCTCGATCTTCCAGTCTACAGGCAGACGAAGCCGGCGGTCTTCGGTTTTCTGCCTATAGATCAAGTGGCCATTCTTAATGCCGTATTCAAACAGCTCTCGCGTTATGTCAACGTCTTCTTTACAATAGCTGTGCAATTTATCAATATCCCCTTTTCTGAACCATTCTATGGCCTGGAGTCCGTGGCCTGTTTTCTTTCTCCCCAGGGTTTCCTGGGCCAGGTGGTCAAGGCTGAGCCTGAACCCTAGTCTTTGTTTTATGTCTTCCAAGATGTCAAAGGTAGGTAGCGAGGACAAGCTGGTGGTGTTATACGCACTCAATACATGGTAATCAAATCGATTTATGTTGAAACCAACCACCAGGTCCGCCTCAGCAAGCAGTTTGAGCAGTTCGTCTATTTGTTTTTCAGTAAAAACCCTGAATTGTTTTGAGGTGGTGTCATAAGTAACAGCTACAGAGACCCTCATAAGGTGCGCCTTGTGCCAGCCCCCGACTTCATCGGCACTTTTTTGGGTTTCAAGGTCCATAAATATTATTCTGGGGCTGCTTTCCACTGGGCCACCGGTCTGTTCTTTGTCTTGTTCCGGCTGTACAGAAATTTTTCCCGTATCCCTGGTCATCTCGCTGAGGGGTATATTTCCAAGTAATGCATCAAGAAGCTTCACTGCGCCGGCCTTATCAAGGGGCTTGTTGCCAGATCCACACTTTGGGGAGTGGATACAGGAGGGGCATCCCTCCTCACATTCGCACCCCCTTATGAGATCAAGGGTCTTTTGAAGAAGGTCAGATATTACTTCAAAGCCCCGCTTTGCCAAGCCCACCCCCCCTGGGTAGCCGTCGTAGATGAATATAGCGCTTTTTCCAACCTGGGAGTGATGGGGATAGGAGATGCCGCCCACATCATTCCGGTCACAGAGCGCAAACAGTGGGAAGATTCCAATGGCGGCATGTTCGATCGCATGGATAGAGCCCATGAAATGGTGTCCTTCTCTTTCAATATATGCTTCAATTTCGGGTTCTATTTCTATCCAAAAACCACTTGTTTCAAACACTTGTGGAGGAAGATCAAGTGGAAAAACGCCCATTAGTTCCTGGCCGGGCAAGGCGCGCTTTTCGTAGCCCACGATCCTTTCAGTCACCCTAACCTGGCCTTGTTTGACGAGGAACTGGGCTTCAGGCCTGGCACTGTTTATGTCCAGTATTTCTGTTTCCTTTTCACTCAGAGCCCGGGTGAAGTAATTCAGCTTGGCCCGTTCCACGATGATGTCTTTCTTGTCTGTGAACAACTCGGTTACTTGGTACTGGCGGGCCATGTGTAGATAGACAGCGCCAGGGTGGCATTCCTTGAAGGCCCTGATGCCATCTATGGTACCTATGGCCTGCCCTGTCTGCTTTTCGAATATGGTATAAGTTTCACCTGCAGAGCGGATATCCACCCTCATATGGGGCCGCCGCTCCCTTGGAAACCATTCTGGCTCGCCTTCAGCCGTACGAAGCAATACGCCCTTTCGCTCCAGATCCTTCAGCCGGGTTTTGAAGGAATCGCCCCAGAACCGGCTGTCTTCCAATGTCAACGGTTCTTCTGCTGCGGCACAAGGCAAATGCAAATCCACCACGTATGGATTGTCTGGGTCAAGCATGGCCGCCTCGAAGGATCGATCAAAGAGTTCCTCGGGATGCTTCATGAAATATTGATCAAGGGCGTCGGGCTTTGCGATGAGGATCACTAAGGATTCCCGCCCTGATCTTCCCACCCTGCCGCCTCGTTGCCATGTGTTGATTATGGTGCCGGGATACCCCACCAAAAGGCACACGTCCAGGTACCCGATGTCTATTCCCATTTCCAGAGCGCTTGTGGAGACAACCCCCAGAAGTTCTCCTGTGGCGAGTTTCCTTTCTATTTCTCTACGCTCTTTAGGCATGAACCCTGCCCGGTAAGAACTGACCTTTTGCTTGAGCCTGGGAGATAGCTGCGAGACCCACAAGTGGATAAGTTCGGTAACCTTTCGAGATTGTGTGAAGGCTATGGTCCGGAACCCGTTTTCAATGCAGTAAAGGAAGAGCCTTGCTGAGGAAAAGTTGGCACTGAGCGCAGGATTTATGAAAAGGAAATGCTGTGCCGCCCTGGGAGAGCCGGTATCTGTTACAACCTCAACATCCTCTCCAATTAATTGCCTTCCAAATTCGCCGGGATTAGCGATGGTGGCGGACAAGAGGACAAAGGTGGGCGATGAGCCATACTTCAGGCATAGCCTCTTAAGCCTCCGCAGGATCTGGTTTACATGTGACCCGAAAATCCCCCGGTAGGTATGCACCTCGTCGAGCACCACGAGCTTTAGATTGGCCAAAAGTGCCTCCCACTGATCGTGGTACGCTAGTATACCCCTGTGGAGCATGTCCGGGTTGCTAAATAGAATATGGGGTATTTTTTCCCGTATTTTCCTGCGCTTGTAAGGGGTGGTGTCCCCGTCGTAGATCTCGGCGGTGAGGCTCAATCCCGGGTTTGCCAAAAGCCAGGGCCGCAAACCCTTCATTTGATCCTGCTCAAGGGCCTTAAGTGGGAATAAATAAAGGGCCTTTGAGTTATTTTTCTTCATGATTTCCTCAAAAACCACGATATTATAAATGAGAGATTTGCCACTGGCAGTCGGAGTAGCGACAGCTACGTTTTTGTTCTGGCGGATCAACTCAATTGCCTTTACCTGGTGGTTGTAAAGCTTGTGGATGCCGAGGCCCTTTAGGATCTCGAGAGTAAAAGGGGAGGCGCTTCGGAATTCACTGTAGCCGGGGCCCCTGGGCGGCACGAACTGGTAATGTACGATGGAGCCCTCGTAGTCAGGATGATGTCGTAAGGACTCTATGAATTCTCTGAGGTTCATAATGTTTTTGATGGATTTTCAAGTCTCAAGGTCCGAAATTCAATCTACCACATTTCGGTCGGGTTTTCAGGGAATTTTACATTAGATAGAAGGGACTTTGGAACCAAATATGGTGGCTCAGATACAGATAAAAAACGCACTCCCCCCTATTGCAAGGCTCCACTACAAGAGCGGAGACCTAATTATAAAGCAAGGCGACTATGGCCTGTCCATTTACAAGGTTATTAAAGGAAAAGTCCGAATATTCAGAGAAAGTGGCGGCAAGGAGGTGAGCTTGGCTACACTGGGTCCTGGGGAGGTCATAGGGGAAATGAGCTTTTTCAACAGATCATTAGAGCCCCGCTCTGCTTCGGCACGGGCCCTTACCGACGTTGAGCTTGAGGCTTGGCATCCGGCAAGGCTTGCCCGAGAATACGATCAAATGCCGCCGATCATAAAGCTGATTGCTGACAAAATGTTGTCACGCCTGATCAAGACGAATACCTTGATAGGGAAACTGGGGGCAAAGCTGGAGGAATCTAGGGCCCAGAATCGCCTTGGCGCGGAGCCAAAAGGGTCGGGGAGAAGATTTTACAGGAAGCAGGTGGATCTTGACTGTACATATAGACCCCTGGATGCCCCACCAAAGGTAAGATACCCTGGGAAGATAAAGGACATAAGCCTCGCTGGCATAGGCATGGAGGTGAATTCCATAAGTAGGTCAAATACAATGCACGACCTGGGGGAATTGCTGTACGTATCCACAGTCCTTCCCAACAATAAGGAAGTGGACTTCATAGTAAAGATAGTGGACATAAGGAAAGGCCGCCTGCCCGGCAGGCTTTTCCTGGGAATGGCCTATGTTGATGTGAGTGAGGACTCCAGGAAAAAACTGGGCTTTTTTATGATGCCATGATGGGGGCTAGGCCGCATGACTATTGAAAAGGTTATTCTGGGTTACGTAACACACGAAGAAAACTACGGGGACAAGACCGAGATAATTCAGCAGGGCAGCAAGGGGGACTGGGCCTTTGTTATCCTTGAGGGGGAGGTTAAGGTTAAGAAAAAGACACCCAAGGGCTGGCTGACAGTGGATACACTCCGCCAAGGTGACATATTTGGAGAGATGGCCCTTATCACAAAAGGAGAGTGCCTCCGAACCGCATCGGTTTTTGCAAACGGCCCGGTAAAGGTCGGGGTGTTGGACACTGACAGGGTAATTAAGGATTACGAAAGCATATCTCCCCAGATGAGGACACTGCTTCGCGCCCTGGTCACCAGGCTCAAGGACTCAACAGACCAGCTTGCCACCCTGGTCTCAAAAATTGCTGGATAAACCCTTAGTCTTCCTCAGGCTTGTGGCCGAACTTTTTCTTGAGTGCCTCGGCTATTTCATCCTGCTCGGGGCGCTCACTTTTTTGTTCAGCCAATTTAGCCTTTTCCTTAGCTCCCCTTAGGATGTCCGTCATGAACGTGTCTTTTTCACTGCTCCAGGCACTCCAACCGTCAACACCGATGTACTCATTGTATGAAGTGGTGTAATAGGGATCGTATATGCGGACTCCTTTTTGTTCATCGTACTCATAGGTGACGAATTTGCCGTCAAATTTCTCAAAATCCTCTTCAACCAGGCCGAGTTCCTTTAAAAGCGCCTTGTGCTTCTCTTCTATTTTCATGATTCATCCCTTTTTGCTACGGCGTAATTTGGCTGAGAGGTCTTTTCATGCTTGGCCCCCTCAGCCTATACCCAACTCCTTCTTTACCCTTTCAAGCTCCTGGTGCTTTTCTTCCCACTCATAGAGCAACTTGTCAAGGTTCTCCTTGTTTTCCTTATATTCCTGGGCAAGGGCTGGGCCCTTTTGCGAATCCTTGAACACCTCGGGGTTGGAGAGCTGTTCCTCCAGCTGTGCCTGCCTATTCTCAAGGGCGGAGATTTGCTCCTCCAGTTCGTGGATGGTCAACTCAATGGGATTAAGGGCCTGTTGAATCTGCCTTCTTCTTTCGGCCCTTTCTCGCTTCAGATCCTTCTTGCTTTTTCTCCTAGGTTTTACTTCCTCCGGGGCCTGGCCGCTTACACGGCCTTGATCCTCCACAGGTTCGCTGCTCGTCTCTGCGGCGGCCTTTCGGGCCAGGTGATCGTAGTACTCGTCCAGGTTCCCAGGATATTCAATTATTGTGTGGCCGGAGACATCCCAAATCTTGGTGGCTAAGCGGTTGATAAACGAGGTGTTGTGGGAGACAAAGATCAATGTCCCATTATAACCTTGCAAGGACTCTATCAGGGTTTCTGATGAAACAATGTCCAGGTGATTGGTGGGTTCGTCCATGATCATGACGTTGCCGGGATTTACCAGGAGTTTTGCCAGGAGTACCCTCGCCCTTTCTCCTCCGGAAAGCACTCCCACGAGCTTTTCAACCTCGTTTCCGGAAAACAGGAAGGCCCCGCATACGTTTCTTATTTGCCCTATGCTCATGTCAGGTGCGGATTGGGCAACCTCTTCCAGCACGGTTTTGTCATTGCGTAGCATTTCCGAGTGGTGCTGTGCAAAGTAGGCTATCTTGACGCCGTGACCCATTCTTATCTTGCCATAGTCCGGCTCCAGTTCTCCGGCCAGTAGCTTAAGAAGCGTTGTTTTGCCGCATCCGTTGGGGCCTATTACTGCGATCCTGTCACCCCTGATCACAGAGAGATTCACCTCGGAGTATAGCGGCTCCGTTCCAAATCCCTTTGCCAGGTTTTCGAGGGTAAATACGATCCTGCCGCTTCGTTCAACAGGGGGAAATTTAAAATGGATGGTCTTTTGTTTCTTGAAGGTCTTGATGAGTTCCATCTTTTTGATGAGCTTTATCTTGCTCTGGGCCTGCCTGGCCTTTGAGGCCTTTGCCTTGAATCTTTCAACGAATCTCTGGGCCTCCTTTATCTTTTGCTCCTGGTTTTTTGCCTTTGCTTCAAGCACGCTCCTTTCTTCTTCCCTAGCTTTAATGTAAGCCGCGTAATTGCCGGCATATATGCGTACTCCTTCGGGCTCAAAGCCGATAGTGCGGTTGGTTTGCCTGTTCAAAAAATTGCTGTCGTGGGAAACAAGCACCAAGGCCCCTCTGAACGAGTAAAGGTAATCTTCAAGCCATTTGACCGATGGGACATCCAAGTGGTTGGTTGGCTCGTCCAAGAGCAGGAGATCAGGCTTTTGGTACAGAAGCCTGGCAAGAAAGGCCCTCATCTTCCAGCCGCCACTCAGGGATGCCACGGGTCTTGAGAAGTCTCTCTGCTGAAACCCTAGGCCAAGAAGAATTTTTTCAGCCTCGTACCTGGGATAGGAAAGATCCAATTCCGCCAGGGCCTGATGGGCGTCGCCAAGGTCCTGGGTCAACCTCAGGGTCTGCTCTTGGGCAGTAGCCTTGTCCAAGAGATTTTCCAATTCCATAACCTTCAATTCCAATTCCCTTCGGCTCGGGACAGAATAAACCACGGACTCCAGGAGCTTGCCTTCGGATTCCTCGTCCACGTCCTGGGGCAGGTAGCCCACGCGAATGCCCTTTGCAAATACTATTTCGCCCGACTCCGGCTGAATTTCCCTGTTAAGTAGCCTCAGCAAGGTGGTCTTGCCCGAGCCGTTTGGCCCCACCAGGCCTATGCGGTCGCCTGTATCTATCTGGAAGCTAAGACCCTGGAAAAGGGTCCTGCCCGGGAATATCATGGCTATGTTTATGATGTTAACAATACTCATGCCAATTCCTATTAAGCCCACGGCGCTATAACGGCACAGGAAATCTTTGTACCGATATGCAGGCAAAAATGCAAGGCACAGTGCAGCAAAGGGCAAACTTGCTTGTCGGGCCCTGTTGATCATGCTAGATTGCGATTCATAAATGAAACGAACTGTTGGGAGGCAGGCCATGGAGGTGGTAAAGAAGACAATCGGGCATATTTTTTTGGAGCTTGCCGGCAGGTACAAGGAAAAGGAAGCCCTGTTTTACCAGGAAAACAGGATGCGGTACACCTACGGCGTCATGGCATGGGAAATAGAACGGGTGGGGCGAGCCCTCTTGGGCCTTGGAATAAAAAAGGGCGACAATGTCGCACTATGGGCCCCAAATCTTCCAGAGTGGATTATAGCCCAGCTTTCTTTGGCGGCCATAGGTTCAGTAATGGTGCCAATAAACCCAGCGAGCGAGCAGGAGGAGGTTCATCATATCCTAAGCCAAACTGGCGCAAGGGCCATTATCATGAGCAAAGGCCTGGATGGCGAGGAATATATTGACATAATTGCAGATGAGAAGACAAGGCTGGAAGCCTTGGAACACGTTATTGTCTTTGGAGACACATCCTTCCCCGAGACCATCCTGTGGTCTGAGCTTGGTTCCAGGACCAATACGGCTGGGACTGGAGAGTTTACGACGGCCCTGGAAGGAGTTCAACCTGAAGACCCTGCCGCGATCATGTACACTTCGGGTACAACAGGAAAACCCAAGGGGGTTGTGCTCGACCACCTCGGCCTTGTCAACAAGTCCCTGTGTGCGGCCGAAAGGCTGGGACTGGGTCCTGGCGATAAATCATGCCTGTTTTTTCCCCTTTATCATATGTTTGGTAATACGTGTATTGCACTTACTACCTTATTAAAAGGCGGTAGCATAGTTATCCCTAGCAGTGAGTTTGATCCCTCATCAGTACTTCAAGCAATAGCCAGCGAGGGATGCACTTCGGTTTATGGGTCGCCCAGCATGTTCTCTGCACTGATAGAAGATCCTTTATTCAAGAAAAAGGGCTGGGAAACCGTGAACAAAGGGATTGTGGGAGGCGCTCCGTGTCCGAGCCAGCTAATGGACAAGCTGGTAAACGAAGTAGGCATTAATGGCCTTGTGGTTGGATACGGTATCACCGAGGCCTCTTCCTGGATCACAATGACCTTTCCCGACGATCCGTTGGAGTTGCGGACCACTACAATAGGTACGGCTCTGCCCTGCAACGAGATCAAGATCACTGACCCTGACACAGGGGATGAACTCGTGGCTGGGGAAAAGGGAGAGCTTTGCACTAAGGGTTTCCTGATGAAAGGCTATTATAAGATGCCTGCTGCAACCGCTGCCTCAGTGGACAGAGAGGGGTGGTTTCATACCGGTGATTTGGCGACTAGGGATGGCAACGGCTATGTGCAGCTAAAGGGAAGGCTAAAGGAGGTTATCAGGAAGGACGGCGAGGAAATCCTTCCAGCAGAGATCGAAGAGCTCATCTATGGTTTACCCCAGGTGGCGGAGGCACAGGTGTTCGGCTTTACGGATAAGAGGGGAAAGACTCGGATAGGGGCGTGCATTCGGTTGAACAAGGACGGGCGGCTGCAAGCATCAGAAGTCCATCAGGTGCTGGAGGCCGAGCTTGGCCCTGGGAAACTTCCAGAGTTCATAAAGATCGTCGAGCGATTCCCTGTAACGAGGTCTGGCAAGGTGCAAAAGTTCAAATTGGCCGAAATGGCTGCAAGAGAATGGAAGTGACAAGAGCCCTTAAAGGGAGCCCGAAATCATCATGCGCTGGTGTTCCACCTTCACGCATTTGTTCATTATGACCTGGATACCGGCCTCCCTTGCCCTTCTCGCGGAGTCATTGTGGATCACGCCCAACTGCATCCAGATGATAGGGATGCCTTTTTCAATTGCCTGGTCAACTACTCGGGGGACCCTCTTTGGGTTCAGAAAAAGGTTTGCCATGTCTACCTCGAACGGAAGATCCAACAGAGACTTAAAGCAGGGCTGGCCAAGGATCTGCCTCTGTCCTGGATTGATAGGCACTATCTCATATCCCTGCTCCATGAGGTAGCGGGCGACCATGTTGCTGTCGCGGTTTTCTTTAGGCGAAAGCCCAACTATGGCAATTCTTTTAATTCTTTGTAATACCTCCAAAATTTCCCCTTGAGGCGGATTGTATTCGGGTATTTCGCACTGCGCTGTGTTTATATCTCTTGGCCCAAACATCTTACTTTACAATATCTTTGACCTTATCAACCTTCTTCTTGGCATCAATCACCTTTTTTACTCCCGGCACCTGCTCCAGTACCTTGTCCTTAACCTTTTGCTCAATCTTGGTGGTTGTCACCTCAGGTTCGGCGCCTTCGGAATGGGAAGAGGCCTTATTTTTCTCGGGTGTATCAGAACTTAATTCCTTTTTGACCTTTTTGAACTCGCGGATGGCACCCCCTATGCCTTTTCCGATCTCCGGGAGACGCTTGGCACCAAATATGAGCAAAATGATCAGTGCGATTATAAATAATTCAGTAGGGCCGAGGCCAAACATGATTTACTCCTTTTTGTCTTTAGGATATGCGCTTGCCAGGATTTCCGTGAACTGTGTGACAGGAAAGGGGCTTTGAGGCCCTAGTTCCATCACTGAAATCCCTTGTTTTTCCAGTAAGTTTATTGTAACTCCCATCCCTCTTCCGCCTGGGCCCTCACAGTATGGCGTTTCATATCCACACGAGGGGCTCTTGTCTTTGCCGATGAAAACCCTTGCCCCTGTAACAAGGGCCAGCCTGAGAACCTCACGGGCCCCCCTCAAGAATTCTGCAGTAACATCACGGCCCGCCGCATTGATACACTTGGCCTTCCCAGCCAAAACATCAGGACCGTGACCGCCGATGATATTTACCGCCTCCCTGGGTGTCTCCAACCCTCCAAGCTGTTCCGGGCAAACGGGAACAGGGCAGATGCGGGGCAAGAAATCCAAGAGCGCCTTGCAAAGGCTGTGGTTTCCATCGTATCGGCATCTGACGCCCAGGAGGCAGGCACTGATCAGGACAGGAGGTGACATTATAGGATCAGGCATCTCCCTCGGTAAATTCAACAGCAGGCTCATCGTCTTCCCGGGGCTCGATCCAACCAACACAATATGCCGTCTCCCCCATTGCCTTCAACCGCAGCATTACCTCGGCGGTATCCTCTTCGCTGACTGCAATGATCAGACCCAGGCCGTTGTTGAACACTCTCATCATCTCCGATTCGTCAATACCGCCCAGATTTTTTAACACGCTGAATATAGGAGGAGGTGTCCATGAGGCCTTGTTGATTATCGCCTTGCAGGGTTTAGGCAGCATCCTGGGGATGTTTTCTACCAGTCCGCCGCCAGTTATGTGAGAAATTCCGTAAATGCGAAAATCCCGCCGAAGGTTTAACACCGGCCGGACATAGATACGGGTGGGCTCCAAGAGCTCTTCACCCAGGTTGCGCCCAAGGTCCTGGACATAATCGGACACGGACATCTTTTTCTCCTGGAAAAAGATCCTTCGCACAAGGGAATACCCGTTGCTGTGGAGTCCACTGGAGGCGATACCTATGAGCTGTTGCCCCACTCGGATTTCCGATCCGTCTAGGAGTTCCTCGTTATCTGCAAGGCCGACCACGAAACCCGCCAGGTCGTATTCGCCCTCAGCGTAAAAGCCCGGCATCTCCGCGGTTTCTCCCCCTATAAGAGCGCACTTGGCTTCCATACAACCCACGGAGATTCCCTTGATGATCTCCTGGGCCTTGTGAAGGTCAAGTTTGCCCATGGATAGATAGTCTAGGAAAAACAGTGGGCTAGCACCCTGAACTACTATGTCGTTGACACACATGGCCACGAGGTCTATTCCCACGGTGTCATGCTTGTCCATCATAAAGGCCACTTTGAGCTTTGTTCCCACGCCGTCGGTCGAGCTCACCAAGACAGGATTACGGGTATGCTCAACGTTTAGGGAAAATAAGCCGGCAAATCCGCCTATGTCGGTTATCACGCCGCTGCGGTAAGTCTTGTTCACAATGGGCCGGATTAGGTCTACCAGCTTGTTCCCGGCATCGATGTCAACACCGGCCTCAGCGTATCTGTTTTTCCGTGTCATTGCCATGGCCTCAACTATCCCTTGTTAAAACTATAGCTTTGACAAAAATTCCTTGTCAAATCTTTTCTCCTAACTTTATAGATAATGTGCTGGTCGCATGCCCGGAACATAACCTTGATGTTCCCAAGAAGGCGGCAGGCCAGCGGACTGGACTTAGCCCATGACCCGTTATAATCCTAAAACCAGCCAGACCGCCCAAAAGGCCTTAACCGATGAGATTTCCCGCCTCACTGGTATAGGGCCGAAAAGGGCGCAGTTTTTCAAGGCCAAGGGAATCCGCACGGTCAGGGATTTACTCTACTTTTTCCCCTCCAGGTATGAAGACAGGAGAAAGGTTATTCCAATCAGTGATATCCGGCCAGGTGAGCAGGCCTTGGTATGGGGCAGTGTTCAAGGAGGCGGGGAGGAAAGACTCGGCCGCAGGCGCAAGAAGGTCTTCAAGATAGAAATCGGTGACGGCACAGGGACACTACAAATACTGTGGTTCAACTACACCCCTGCCCGTCTGTGGAAGCTTGCAAGAACTGGCAAAGGACTTGCCGTGTACGGAAGGGTAAGGGTATTCGGAAGGTCGCTACAAATGATCCACCCAGAGGTGGAGGAAACAGAGTGCCCCCGCTCAGGTTTCCTGCGGCCTATCTACCCCGGTGTTAAAGGGCTTTCTCAAAAGATTGTCAGAAATGCGGCTGAGCATGCTGTTGGGGGTTGGCTGGATCTAGTTGCAGATCCTGTTCCCCCTCTGTTTATTGAAAGGCTCAAGCTTCCCAAACTTCCCGCTGCCATTCAGTCCCTTCACATTCCGCCCCGTGAGTGTGATTTGCAAGAGCTCAATGACCATGTGAGCAAGTATCACAACAGGATCAGGTTCGACCGGTTTCTCGGGGTGGTGATGGCGGTCCTGCTAAAGAGGCACGAGAGATCAGGTGCGACAAGGCGAGAACCCTATCGCTTGCCCCCCGATTTTCTTGAGAGGTTCCAGGCCAATCTTCCCTTTGATCTGACATTGGACCAGGTCAAGGCCATAAGACAGATTTGCGGGGATCTTGAAAAGGGGCTTGCAATGATGAGGCTGCTACAGGGCGATGTGGGCTGCGGCAAGACTGTGGTGGCCGCTGCAGCGGCCTACGCGGCGATCTTGAACGGCCAGCAGGCAGCCCTGATGGCGCCTACCCAGATACTGGCAAGACAGCACTTTGTGTTTTTCTCCAACCTGCCCGAACCCCTTGGCTTCAAGCCGGTTTTCCTGACCAGCGCCCTTGCTCCTGAGGAGAAAACCCGCGCATATGAGAAAATAAGGCACGGAGATTGCAGTCTAGTTGTGGGTACTCAGGCGTTGGTTCAGGACGAGGTCCAATTCAATAACCTGGGGCTTGTGGTTATAGATGAGCAACACCGCTTTGGCGTTCGCCAGCGCGCACTGCTGGCCAAAAAGGGAAAGGCACCCCATGTGCTTGTTATGACAGCTACCCCGATTCCGCGAACCCTGGCAATGGTGCTTTATGCTGACTTGGATGTCTCCATTATAAGGTCCAGGCCCCCGGGCTACAAGGGGGTGATAACAAGGATAATGGATGAAGGGGAAAAGCGGAGAATCTATGAACTGGTTACCATGCGCATGGGCATGGGAGAGCAGGTAATGGTGGTTTGCCCTGTAATTCAAGGCAGCGAGGATCAAGACCTGCGCGATGCTCTAAACATGTACGAGGCTCTCAAGGGACTGTACGAGCCCCGTTTCAGGGTGGGCCTGATACATGGAGACATGGCGCCGGGGCGGAAGGATGGGATAATGCAGGAGTTTCGGAAGCGGAGGATCCAAATGCTTGTTTCCACCACGGTGGTGGAAGTGGGAGTCCATGCGCCCGGTGCCACAGTAATGGTGGTGGAACACCCGGAGCGGTTTGGGCTTGCCCAGCTCCACCAATTGAGGGGACGGGTTGGAAGGGGAGAAAAACAGGGGCTTTGCATTCTAGTCAAGCGCAGAGGCATCTCAGAGCAGGCCGAAAAGAGGCTGAAGGTCTTGGCTTCATGTGATGATGGGTTCTTGATATCTGAGCAAGACCTGATTTTTCGTAGCCACGGTGAACTCACGGGCCTGAGGCAGGCAGGGCCCGGAGAGATTGATATTTCAGAGGTATTGGAAAACCAGAATCTGCTTTCCGCGGCAAAGGAGGTGGCCGAGGAGATACTCAAAGAGGATCCGGGGCTTAGGACCCCTAAATATGAGTTGTTGAGAAAGTACCTTGAGGATCAATTCGGGGCAAACCTAGCACACGTGGATGGATAATGCTGTGGTTTGAAATTTTCTATAACCTGGCCTATAGTAAGAAGGGAACGGGGCCTTGGGGCGAGGGACCGAAGGCCTTTTCTACTATCCGGTGAAGACAGAGGCCCAATTGGGCCCCTGTTTAATTACAAGGAGGAGTCTTGCACATGGAAGAATTCAGGAGGATGACGAGGCTGCCGCCTTATCTTTTTTCCATTGTGAATGATCTGAAAATGGAAATGAGGCGGAAAGGAGAAGACATCATAGACCTTGGAATGGGAAACCCTGACATTCCCACGCCAAAACACATTGTGGACAAGCTAATAGAGGCCGCCCAAAAGGGGCATAACCATAGGTACTCGGCTTCTAAAGGGATTACAAAGTTGCGCCATGCAATAGCAGACTGGTACAAGAGGCGTTACGATGTTGAAATAGATCCTGAAGACGAGGCCATTGTTACCATAGGCGCGAAAGAGGGCCTCTCACACTTGGTTCTGGCTGTTATTAGCCCCGGTGACGTTGTATTTGCGCCAAATCCGACCTACCCCATCCACCAGTACTCAGTAATCATTGCTGGCGGGGATCTTCGGAGCATCCCAATAGGGGCTGATAGGGACTTTTTTGAGGATCTTCTTACCGCCACCAAGCAAACCTGGCCCAATCCAAAGATGTTGATAATCTCCTATCCGCATAATCCCACAACAGCAGTTGTGGACCTTGAATTTTTCGAGAAAATAGTGGACTTCTGCAAAGAACACAAGATCATGGTGGTTCATGATTTTGCCTATGCTGACCTTGTGTTTGATGGTTATAAGCCACCGAGCTTTTTACAGGTGCCTGGTGCCAAGGAAATCGGGGTAGAGCTTTTCAGTCTTTCAAAGAGTTACTCAATGCCGGGATGGAGAGTGGGTTTCTGTGTGGGGAACCCGGACCTGATCGCCGCGTTGCGCAGGATAAAGAGCTATCTTGACTATGGTGTATTCCAGCCTATTCAAATAGCCTCTATCATCGCCCTTAATGGGCCGTATGACTGCGTGCAGGAGATAGTGAATACTTATAAAGAAAGGCGTGACGTGCTGGTGGATGGTCTCAACAGGATAGGCTGGGAAGTGGAAAAACCCAAGGCCACCATGTTCGTGTGGGCCAAGATCCCTGAGCAATTCAGGGACATGGGCTCCATTGAGTTTTCAAAGATGCTGCTGGAAAAGGCAAAGGTGGCGGTATCACCTGGGATCGGGTTCGGCCAGTACGGAGATGACCACGTAAGATTCGCCCTGGTGGAAAATCCTCACCGTACTCGACAGGCTATCCGCGGGATAAAGAGGATCTTTTGAGGCAGGCCATGAGCAACATAAACGTAGGGATAATCGGGTTTGGCACGGTTGGTGCCGGTGCCTATGAGGTCTTGACCACGAACGCAGAGCTTATCCATTCGAGGGTGGGAGCACCTGTTGTGGTCAAGAAAATCGCTGATCTGGACATTAACTCTGATCGAGGGGTCCCCATAAGCAGGGACTTGCTCACTAAGGACGCAGAACAGGTCATAAATGACCCGGAGATAGACGTAGTGGTTGAGCTGATTGGCGGGCTTACCCACGCAAAGGAATACATTCTCCAAGCCATGGAAAAAGGCAAGCACGTGGTCACGGCCAACAAGGCGCTGCTGGCAGAGTATGGTCATGAGCTCTATGGCATGGCCGAAAAATGTGGGGTAAACCTTGAGTTTGAGGCCAGCGTCGGAGGGGGCATTCCCATTATCGGGGCGATGAAGGCGGGGCTTTCTGCCAACCGCTTCAAAAATATCATGGCGATATTAAACGGAACCTCAAACTATATTCTAACGAAGATGAGCAGTTATTATTGGCCCTATGATAAGGTGGTGAAGGAGGCCGTTGAGCTGGGTTATGCAGAAGACCCTCCAACCCTTGACGTGGACGGCACTGACGCTGCCCACAAGCTGGCCATACTGATCTCCCTTGCACACGGCTATCCTGTGGCGTTCAAGGATATTTACAGGGAAGGGATAACTTCGTTGACCCCAGATGACATAAGGTTTGCTCAGGAATTCGGCTATTGCGTGAAACTCCTGGCCCTTGCAAGGGATCGAGGTGATGGCGTGGAGGCCAGGGTCCATCCAGTTATGATTCCCAAGGATCACATACTGGCAAACGTGAACTGGGCATACAATGCAATTTACATTGAAGGGGATTTTGTGGGCCCTAATCTCTACTATGGCTTGGGAGCAGGTCGAAGGCCAACGGGCAGTGCCGTTGCAGCTGACATCATTGAGCTTTCAAGGAGGATTGTCAGCGGTGAAAAAGGGATTTTGCCGCCCCTTGCCCATTACGGTAAGGCCAACAAAAGGGTGGCTATTAAACCCATGAACTCTCTGACCATGCCCTACTATTTCCGCTTTTCCGCTGTTGATCGGCCGGGCGTTCTTTCAAAGATATCCGGGGTGCTTGGTGAGCATGACATAAGCATAGCCTCGGTGATTCAAAAGGGCCGGGAAGTAAACGGGCCTGTGCCTGTGGTCATGCTTACCCACGAGGCGTTGGAGGAGAATGTGAAAAAGGCCATATCTGTGATTAATCAGATGGACGTGGTCACGGACAAGACTGTGATAATAAGGGTTGAGAGGGGGATGAAAGAAGAGATCTAGCGCTTGGGGCGCGAGGCAAAACTGCCACGGTTTAGGCTGCGATGGTGATGCAATTGGAATCAGGATGAACAGTATGAGGCTTGGCGGTACAAAATACATACTCTTGGTGGGTGATGGGATGGGGGACTATCCCCTTGAAGAACTTGGTGGTAAGACTCCTTTAGAGGTTGCTAGTACGCCGAATATGGACAGGATAGCCGCGTCCCATCTTGGCCTAGTGAAAACCATTCCCGAGGGAATGGAGCCCGGCAGCGATGTTGCCAACCTTTCCTTGCTGGGATATGACCCCCGGAAATATCACACTGGGCGCGCGCCGCTAGAGGCGGCAAGTATGGGCGTGGAACTGGGGCAAGACGATATCGCATTCCGGATGAATCTGGTTACCCTTGACCGTAGATCTGACCGTGAGGTCATAATGGTGAGCCACAGCTCCGGGGACATTTCAAGCCAGGAAGGCAGACAGATCGTCGAGACCCTGAGGGGCTACATAGAGCAGGACGGTATTCGCATCTACCCTGGTGTGGCCTACCGGCATCTCCTGGTTTGGGAGGAAGGACCACTAAATGCCCGCACAATTCCCCCTCATGATGTATTGGGCCAAAACATGGCGCATTACCTGAACCCGAGTGAACACAACCCGATACCGGAATTGATCCGGCGGTCATGGGGCATGCTTAAGGACCATCCCATAAATATTGCCAGGAGGCGGGCCGGTCAGAATGAGGCCAACTCCATATGGCCGTGGGGTCAGGGCAGGCCTGCCAGCCTTCCCTCTTTTGAAGAGAGGTTCGGGCTGAAAGGTGGGGTAATATCGGCTGTGGACCTGATTAAGGGCATAGGCGTAAGCATGGGTCTTGAGCGGATTCATGTGGAGGGGGCTACAGGGTATCTGGATACCAATTTCAAGGGGAAGGCAGAGGCAGCACTGGAGCGACTTAATGAATTGGACTTCGTGTTCGTTCACGTGGAGGCCCCGGATGAGGCGGGACATTCAGGAAGCATAAAAGACAAGATCCAGGCGATTGAGGCATTTGACAGGGAAGTGGTGGGGAGGGTTTTGAAGGGGCTGGCACGATTCGAGCGGTTTAGGGTGATGGTAGCCAGTGACCACCTGACCCCGATTCCCAAGAGAACCCATACGGACGATCCAACCTTGTTTGCCTGGGCTACTGAGGAGGGTTTACAGAAGGGCTCAATCGGCGAGTTTTCAGAAAGAAACGCCTCGACCTCAGGTGTTTATTTTGAAAACGGCCATGATTTGATGGAGGTTTTTATTTCTAGCAAATGACTGGAGATCGAACAAGAATTAAGCACAACATGGGTATGCTTTGCTGGACGATTTTTTCATTGTTTGTCCTGTACCTGGCAATAGGGGTAGGCGCTCCGAACAATTGCCTTGGGGCCCAGAAGCGGATAGAACTCGTTGATGGGACTGTTTTGTACGGGGAACTGGTATATGTTGGGAAAGAGCACTGGGAGGTTTTATCCGACACACTGGGAACCGTAGACTTTGCGCCGGATCAGATCAAGAGCATCGAGCCGGTGGAAGCTGAGCCGACTGACCATGGTGCCGCTCCTTCGGATTTCAACAACCAGGTAAGACATATGACTAACAGGATGAAGTCCGATCCCGGTATAATGGAGATAATCCAGTCCCTTCAACACGACCCGGACTTTGAAAGAGTTATGAGGGATCCCGCCATAATTAAGGCTATCCAGGAGGGTGGCCTTAACTCGCTGTTGAATAATCCGGATTTCTTGAAACTACTGAATCATCCCAAGGTACAGCAGATCTATAGAAAAATGGGCCCAGGCCAATAGGCACCGTCCAGCCGTGACGACCGGATCAGAGAAACCCGCACTTGACATCCCTCTACTTTTTAAATAGTGTTCCGTTGACTTTTTGCCCGCAAAGCACATGTATTGAGGTGGTTCAGGGGCTAAAGCAAATTTACCGGCCCTGGGCCGTGTACCTTATAGTTTTGTTTATTGGTTGGGACAAAAAAGCATAAGGAGGAGAAAGACAAATGAGGATTCTATTTTTTGGTCCAAATGGAAGTGGAAAAGGGACGCAGGGCGCAATACTCAAGGAAAAGTACAACATCCCGCATATTGAAACCGGCGTGATTTTCCGCGAGAACATTTCAAAGGGAACTGAACTCGGAAAGCAGGCAAAAGAATACATTGACAGGGGAGAGCTTGTTCCTGATAGCATTACCATCCCCATGGTTCTTGACAGGCTCAAACAGGACGACTGCAAGAACGGCTGGTTGCTGGACGGCTTCCCCAGGAATCTGACCCAGGCACAGGAGCTTGACAAGGCATTGAAGGCAGAGGGAATGGACGTTGATATTGTGGTAGAGATCGTGCTCGACAGGGAAACAGCCAAAAAGAGGATCATGGGCCGGCGCCTTTGCGTGAATGACAATAACCATCCCAACAACATTTACATAGATGCCATCAAGCCTAAAGACAATAAGTGCAGGATTTGCGGCGGGGAGCTAAAGACCCGCTCTGACGACCAGGACGAGGAGGCGATCGACCAGCGCCACAATATCTACTATGATACAAAAACAGGGACCATGGCAGCCATTAACTATTTCAAGGAGCTGTCAAAGCAATCAGGCGGGAAACCCAAGATTGTTGAGGTGGATGGCAGGCCCAGCGTACAAGAGGTTACACAAGAGTTGTTGAGCAAACTTGGTTGACTCATGAGGCCGACCCCTTTGCCCTCGTTCGAAAGTGGGGGAAGCTTGGTTGAGCTATCTAACCTAAAAGCATACTTGAGTCTTTTGAATTAAGGCTTGGCAATTACTATGGTCTAGCTTGTTTAAAGGGAGATCCACTGGGGGGACATAGGTGGGTGACATTTATATAAAGCTCGCCAAGCACATGGAAAAGCTCGTCATGGGCTACCCTTACACTGACGAGGTTCTGGACCTTCTCAAGGAGATGTATTCTCCTGTGGAGGCAGAGGTAGCCCTTGCCATACCAAATGATCTGCCACCGTTAAAGGTGTGCGACGCAGATATAATAGTGGAGCGCTGCTCCCTGCCAGAGCCGACAGTCAAGGAAATTCTCGAGTCCCTGGCAATGCGCAACCTTATTTATTCTGGTACGACCAGTGATGGGAAACCGGGCTATGCCCTCCTTCAGGTCGGTTATGGCATGCCGCAGACCTTTTTTTGGAAAGGTGTACAGCAGGATGAGCATGCCAAAAAGATGGCCAGATTGGTACTGAAGTATTTCAGCGTGCCTACCACCAGGGAGGTTTACGGCGGTGTTGCCACCAAGACATACAAGTATGCTCCTGCCACGCTGACTGTTGATGTGCCGCTTCAAGGGGTATACCCTTACGAGAAGATCGATACGTTACTCGAAGGGGTGAGCAAGGTGGCCGTGGCTTATTGCCCTTGCAGGACATCGGCAAGGATTTTGGCCCGAACCGATTGCCGGCATAGCCTCGAAGTATGCCTCAAGTATGACGAGATGGCCGAATTTGTAACCTCCCGTGGCCTGGCTCGCGAGATTTCAAAGGATGAAGCCCGGCATATCCTGGAAGAATCTGAAAAGGAAGGCCTGGTCCATATGGTGGACAATGTAAAAGGGGAGATAAAGCACACCTGCAACTGTTGCGGACACTATTGTTGGAACGTGGGCATCATCAGGCGCAAGAAAGTACCCCGAGACGTACTGATGGCTGTTTATTTTATCCGTAAAACCGAGGAAGAAGAGTGCGTGGGATGTGGTGCTTGCGAGGATATATGTCCGGTTGGCGCTGTGGAGATCCTTGATGGTGTGGCCAAGGTGGACATGGATTGGTGCATAGGTTGCGGTGTATGCGCTGTAGTATGCCCAACCGAGGCCATAAGCATAGTTCGTAGAACAGACAAAGAGCCCCCTGAGAATTTCCTGCAGTTACACCAAGATATAAAGGTAGAAAGAGGGCTCGGGTAAGAACAAAGGGAGGCGCTCCTCAGAGACAGGCTGTTGCCAGTTCCTTGACGGCCTTCATGTATTCACCTAATCCCCGTACAAAGATGTCGTTGTGATTGGCCCCTGGTATCTTTAGAAAACGCTTGTCCCTGGCAGGGCACGCCTCAAACAGGGCGACCCCGTCAGAGAAGGGGATGATATGGTCAAATTCCGCATGGATGACCAGGGTAGGCTTGTGGAATTCCGCAATTTTGTCTATATTGCGAAACCCTTTTTCCTCCTTAAATCC
>QMLZ01000027.1 GCA_003646995.1 Deltaproteobacteria bacterium
GAGATAATAGGGGGCAGCGAACGCGAGGATCGGTATGATGTGTTGCTTGAAAGAATGAAAGAGACAGGAATTAATCCCAGTGATTATTGGTGGTACCTGGATCTCAGGAGATTTGGGTCTGCACCTCATTCTGGTTTTGGGCTCGGCCTGGAAAGGCTACTGCAGTTTATCACTGGGCTGTCTAATATCAGGGATGTTATTCCTTTTCCCAGAACACCGGGTAACCTGGAGTTTTGAAGTGACTGCACCCTAGGAGACCCCTTGCTTTTTTTTGGCGGATGTGGGTCTTCCATTAAAAAGAGGAAGAGAGGGAGGCTGAATCATCAGGCGTTCTAAATGAAAAGCAAGCCCGAGATAATCAGGAAGTCCTGCCTCAAGGGAGCAGAAGCTGCCCAAGGCGTTGTTGTTGTGATTGACGTGTTCCGGGCTTTCACGTGTGTTCCCCTTTTTTTCCGTTTTGGTGCCAAGAGGGTAATATTGGAAGCCGATCCCTCCCGTGCGCTGGCATTTAAAAATGAGCTGCCCGGCTCAGTGCTGGTTGGGGAGGTTAATGAAGTTCCTATAGAAGGGGGAGATCTTGGCAATTCCCCGATTGAGATAATTGGAAAGGGCGAAGGGTTTTTCCAGGGCAAAACAGTGATTCACAGGACCACCGCGGGGGTTAGGGGGGTGGCGGCCGTTGCTGATCGGGCACAGCTTGTGATATTAGGTGGTTTCATAATCGCAAGGGCAGTAGCAAGATACATTATGAACCTGGAGGCAGACATGGTAACAATTGTTGCCATGGGTACAAGGGGCCAAGAGCCTTCTCCAGAAGACGAGGCCTGTGCAGATTACCTAGAGCATTTGATATATGGCAAGCCATATGACCATCTGAAGTGGCTTGAAAGAATTGTGTTTCACCAGAGTGCCAAAAAGTTTATTATGGGAACCAAGCCTTACCTGCCTCGGGAAGATCCCATTTTTTGCCTGCAGCGGGACCTTTTGGATTTTGTAATTGTAGCCGAAAGGAAAGATGGATTGATAGAGGCAAAACTCCGGACATAATTAGATGGCAATTGGGCAAGCCGGTTAATAAGATGACCAACAGCTACAGCAAGGAACAGATCAGGCAGGGGATAGGACGGAAAGATGTCTGAAGAAAGCGGTATACAGGAAAGTTCTGAGAACAAGCGCGACAGGGAAAAAAAGAAGTTTTACGACCAGCTCATATTCAGGGCCTGGTGTAAATCCTGCGGAATATGCATTGCCTTTTGTCCCAAAAATGTTCTCGGGAAAAACGAGGCTGGAGAGCCTGTAATTGAAAGACCCGACGACTGCATAGGGTGCAGGTTTTGCGAGATTCACTGTCCTGATTTTGCCATCACGGTGATAGAGAGAGGCACGGAAGCGGGGGCAGCAGAGAATGGCTAGAAAGAAATCAGGCAAGAGGTACTTTCTTCAAGGTAATGAGGCGGTGGTGGAAGGGGCGCTGGCTGCTGGTTGCTCGTTTTTTGCAGGCTATCCCATTACTCCTGCTTCCGAGATAAGCGAGATTCTTTCCGAGCGGCTTCCTCAGGTGGGCGGTACCTTCATACAAATGGAAGACGAAATAGCCAGCATGGGGGCAATAATAGGGGCCTCCCTTGCCGGGGCGAAAAGCATGACCGCCACGAGTGGGCCGGGATTTTCCTTAATGCAAGAAAATCTGGGATTTGCTTGCATCGCAGAGGTTCCATGCGTGATTGTGAATGTAATGAGAGGGGGACCCAGTACCGGGCTGCCCACAAATCCTGCTCAGGGTGATGTTATGCAGGCAAGGTGGGGCACCCATGGTGACCACCCTATAATCGTGCTTGCCACTTCCACTGTTCAGGATAGTTTTGAGCTTACGGTTAAGGCCTTTAACTTTGCTGAGAAATACCGCACCCCTGTGGTCTTGCTCTCCGATGAGGTGGTTGCCCATACGAGGGAGACAGTGGAATTACCTTCCAAGGAGGAAGTTCAGGTAATAGACCGCATCGCGCCGAGTGTGCCGCCCGAATGGTACATACCCTTTGAGGACAATAGTAGAGGGGTTCCGCCAATGGCAGCGTTCGGTGACGGATACCGCTACCATGTCACCGGACTGGTGCATGATGTCCGGGGTTTTCCCACCCAGCGTCCGGATGAAATCGAGGCCTTCTTGAGAAGGCTTTTCAGAAAGATTACGCAGGGGTTTAACGAAATTCAAATCACCAGCGATTTTATGCTGGATGATGCAAAGATTGCAGTAATTGCCTATGGGTCTGTGGCCAGATCGGCAAAGAGGGCGGTACTAGATGCAAGGAAAAGAGGGGTTAAGGCGGGTCTCCTGCAGTTGGTGACTTTATTTCCTTTTCCCCGCATGAAAGTTGAGCAAGTACTTAGGCAGTGCCGAGGAGTATTGGTGCCCGAGCTGAACATGGGTCAGATCAGCAGGGAAGTACACAGGGTGAATCAGGGGAAATGTCAGGTGAGAAAGCTCAATCGTGTGGATGGCGGCCTTATCACGCCTGATCAGATACTGCCTGAGATATTGAAGATGTAACCCGGGAGCTTTTGGAAAAGAGAGGGAGTAATGGCGCAACAAGGCACAAAGCTCATTCATAAGTACTTACGTCACGACAAGAAATTTCCTCACGTGTGGTGCCCGGGTTGTGGAAACGGAATAGTGCTGGGGGCACTGATTCGTGCCATAGACAACCTGGGGCTGCAAAAGGATGATGTGGTATTGGTCTCAGGTATTGGGTGTTCAGGGCGGATGCCCGTTTATGTAGACTTCAATACCCTTCACACCACCCACGGTAGGGCTCTAACTTTTGCGACCGGTATCAAGCTTGTGAGGCCTTATCTTCATGTTATTGTTGTGATGGGCGACGGTGATGCGACGGCAATCGGTGGAAACCACTTTATCCACGCTGCGCGCCGAAACCTGGATCTGACAGCTGTTATCGTTAACAATCAGATATATGGGATGACAGGTGGGCAACATTCGCCCACGACACCTTACGGCTGTAAGGCCACAACGGCTACTTACGGACATATTGAGCATGCCTTTTCTATCTCGGAACTGGCAGTAACCGCCGGCGCGTCATTCGTGGCAAGGGGTAGTGTTTACCATGCCCGAATGCTGGACGGCATGCTGGAGAAGGCGATAATGAAGAAAGGTTTCAGCGTTGTGGAGGTGATGTCCAATTGCCACGTTCAATTTGGCAGGCGAAATCAGATGGGCGATCCGGTTACAATGATGAAATGGCTAAGGGACAATGCAGTACGAGTGGAGAAGGCGAAGAAAATGGAACCAGCCGAGCTGAAAGGTAAATTCACCATCGGCGTTCTAGCTGACGTTGAAAAACCGGTTTATACAGAGGAGTACGAGAAGATCCGTGAAGGGGCAAAAAAATAAAAAACGTAAGAAAAAACAGCAGGGAGCCGCTCGTTACGAAATAAGGCTGGGTGGCTCTGGTGGGCAAGGCATCATTACCGCTGCTAGAATTTTTGCAGAGGCCGTAAGCGAGCACACCAGGAAATACGTGTGTCAGAGCCAGAGTTACGGGCCGGAAGCCAGGGGGGGAGCCAGCAAGGCAGAGATCGTGATCAGCGAGGAGCCAATAGATTATCCCAAGGCCACCAAGCCTGACGTGCTGCTGGCAATGAACCAGGCTGCCTGCGACATGTATTTTTCTGACCTTAAACCGGATGGAATTCTTGTCATTGACTCAAGCCTTGTGGAGCAGGTCCCGACAAGTAGATCAATCGGGATACCCTTTACTGAGATTGCCAGAAAAGAGGTTGGAAAGGAACTTGTGGCCAATATGGTAGCGCTGGGCGCCCTCACCTGTTTGACAAAGGCTGTTTCACCCCAAGGTGTTGAAAAGACGCTCTTGTCCAAGGTTCCAAAGGGAACTGTAGAGATGAACCAGAAGGCCTTTAAGGCAGGTATGAGCGCAGTGAGGAAACTGGGGAGGCTAGACCTACCAAAGCCCGGAGAGGTGGAAGAGGAACTCTGATAGCTTATTCAAGGTTGTACTCCCTGATCTTGGACAACAACATAGGACGGCTTATTTCTAGAATCCTGGCAGCCTTTGAGCGATTTCCATTAGTCAGCTTGAGGGCCTTTTCAATCAATGTCCGTTCCAATCTCTTGGAGGCCTTCTTGAGAGACAGAGTTTCTTCCGGCTTGTTGACAGAGGGAAGCCCCTCGTGCTGTGTCATGTGAGACGGGAGCTCGGCCGGGGTGATCCAGCGACCTTGGGCAAGCAGTATGGCCCGCTCAATTACGTTCTCCAATTCCCTTACGTTGCCAGGCCACGAGTAGGCCATGAGAATGGGCATGGCCTCTGAGCTGAGCCCCTCGATGTTTTTCTTCAACTTCTTGTTGAATAGGTCTATAAAGTACCCTACAAGCAGAGGAATGTCCCCCCGGCGGTCCCGAAGTGGTGGGAGGTGGATGGTCATCACGTTTATCCTGTAAAATAGGTCTTCCCTGAATCTCCCTTCTTTCACCTCCCTTTCCAGGTCTTTTGATGTGGCCGCAATGATTCGGACATCCACTTTTTTTGATCCAATGTCTCCGAGAGGAGTGATTTCCTCCTCTTGAAGCACTCTAAGCAATTTTACCTGTAGAGGCAGGGGCAGATCGCCTATTTCGTCCAGGAAAATGGTGCCGCCATTGGCCTCCTCAAAGCGGCCGGGCTTATCTCGCACTGCATCGGTGAAAGCGCCCTTCTTGTAGCCGAAGAGCTCGCTTTCTAACAGGTTTTCGGGGATTCCACCGCAGTTGATGCACACCAGGGGGCCTGAGGCACGGGCACCGTTTTCATGGATGGCCCTAGCAATGAGCTCTTTGCCGGTTCCGCTTTCTCCTGTTATCAGAACAGTTGTCTTGTGGTCTGCAACCTTGTCAACCAGGTCAAAGACCTTGGCCATCGCCTCACTTCGGGCAATTATATTTCCGAAGGAATACCGCTTACTTATCTTTTCGAGCTGCTGCTTCAGGATGATGTTCTCCCTCTTGAGCCGTTCTCTTTCTTCCGCCTTTTTAAGGGTGAGCAATACTTCATCGGATTTGAATGGCTTTGAAATGTAGTCATAGGCGCCCATCTTCATTGCCTCAAGGGCTGTCTCGATGGTCCCATAGGCAGACATCATGATAATCGTCTTCTCGGGGAATTTTTCATGGGCAGCCTTTAGAAATGCCAAGCCATCCATTTCCGGCATTCGTATGTCGCAAAGGATAAAATCATAGTGATTCCCAGCAAGGGCCTCTAGGGCCTGGACCCCGTTGGAGGCGTCACTGACCATATAACCGGCCTTGGTCAACATGACCTTGAGCATGTGCCGCATGTTGTCCTCATCATCAACAATGAGAACTCGGGTGAGGGTTTTGTTGTTTGTATGGTTGTTGTTGCCCATTGCCTAATAATACATCCCTACGTATGCCTTTGAATTTGATCTACCAACCCCAATATAATCTGATTTGCATCTCTATTCCCCCTTGGCCAATGGCAACGTCACATGTATGGTGGCCCCTTGGCCTTCTTGGCTTTCTGCCCAGATATCTCCCCCCATCTGTTCCACTATCCGGTAGGACACGGCAAGCCCCAACCCTGTGCCTTTCCCGGGTTCCTTTGTTGAATAGAAAGGGTCAAATATGCGCTCTATTGAGTCGCGGCCGATGCCACAGCCTGTATCCTGCATGCTGATCTTAATAGTTCCATGGGTATTCTGGGTGCTTATCTTGATTTTGGCATCGCCCCACACGCTGCATGTCTTTCGCTTCTCTTCAATGGCATCGGCAGCATTGAGGAGGATGTTTACAAATACTTGCTTTAATCTGTTTTCGTCCCCCATGACCGCGTCCTGTGGCGACATGAACTCGGTTTCAATGCTGATATTTCTCATAATAGGCTGGGGTGCCAGCATTTCGATGGTTTCTGAAAGTAAGGCGTGCACGCCTATACGCCTTAAGATGGGAGGAGATGGTCTAGAGTAATCCAACAGCTGTCTGATTATCTTGTTGATGCGGTTTATCTCGGACTCGCACCGCTCCAGGGCATCCTTGATCTCGGGTTCAGATAATTCTCCATTCTTGATGAGGTCGAGATACCCGAGCACGACGCCAACGGGGTTGCCTACCTCATGGGCCACTCCGGCGGCCAGCCGCCCCACAGAGGCAAGTTTTTCTGACCGTATCACCTCTTCCTGGGTTCTCTTGAGTTCTTCATTTGCTGCCCGCAGAGACGCGATATGTTCTTTCAATTCCCTTTTGTTTTCCTCCAGCTTGCTGAGCATCATTTTCAGGGAATGAAAAAGCTGGCCTATCTCGTTTTTGGAGGGCTCTGGGGGCAAGGCCAGTGGTTCGCCTTCCTTGAATTGTTCTGTGACCTTTAGTAGCTTCTGAATCGGTCTTATGACCACTCGAGAAAGGAGATACATTCCAGTGGCCAGAAGAATAACCGTGTTAAGAAGTATGTAGATAAGTATCAGCCTCTCTGTCCGCCTGAGGTGGGAATAGAGATCCTGCAGGTGCGAAGATAGGGCAAGGGCTCCTATAACCCTGCCCCCGGCTTTTACCGGGGCGGATACCTGCAATGTTTCGTAGCCAAGCCAGATAACCGCCCAGGTACTTCCGTGGAAGGAAAAGGAAGTTTCTTGTGTGATAATGCTCTGGCGGCAAAGCGCCACTGCTATTTGTGTTCCCTTTCTCCAGCCCCCAAGTGTCCATTGTGAGCCGCCCACGGCAGGGACAAAAACAAAATCCTTGAAATCTCCTGGCTTCAAAAAGCCTTTCACCTTTACCCGCAGTTGCACATCTTTATCGACCTGAAGTGATTCCCCATTGTCCTGCAAACTTGATTGAATGAGCAACGCAAGCCCGTTTGCCAGGGTTATTCCTTCTTTTACCCGCGCACGAATAAGGTCGTTTTCGGCCAGCTTGATCATGATTACATTGATTAGGATCATGGCGGCCAGAATGAGGAAAATCAAGTTGGCCAAGATTCCGGTCCTAAGGCTGTAGAATGCCTTTCCCACTTGCTTTTCTCCCTATACAAAAAGGGCCGAGTACCATGCCACTAGCGAATCTCCAAAAAACAAATAAATGAGGCTTCCCATCGCAAGGAAGGGGCCGAAGGGGATCTTTACCCGTATCCCTTTGCCGCTTGCTACCAATGCCCCCCCTCCTATAATGATCCCAAGGAGCGACGAAATAAGCACAACAAAGGGCAGGGCCTTCCATCCCATCCATGCGCCTATCATGGCAAGCAGCTTTATGTCGCCCCCTCCCATACCTTCTTTACCGGTGATTTTTTCAAATACCACCGCTATCAGCAGCAGGGCTCCACCCCCTGCAACTATCCCTATGGCTGAGTCCAGCCACGTAAGATGCCGCAATAGGAAAGAGGCCAGGAAGCCAATGAGAATTCCCGGCAAGGATATGACGTCCGGTATTAGCTTGTGATGAAGGTCTATGAATGTTATCACTACCAGTGATCCGGCGAACAGTAGCTGCAAGATATATTGATAACTAATCCCATATCTGATAAACAGGGCAAGGCTTATGATTCCCATGATCAGTTCAACCAACGGGTACTGGATGGATATGGGTTGCTTACACTGCCTGCACTTACCCCGTAGCAGGATGTAGCTCACAATCGGGATATTATCATAGAACGGTATTTGGAATCCGCAATGGGGACAACTTGAAGGTGGAGAAACAATGGATTTCCCCATGGGCAATCGATATATGCATACATTGGCAAAGCTCCCAAGCACTAAACCGAAGAGAAATGAAAAGATTGAGTACATAGTATAAGGGGCCATTATTGTTCCTTTCGGAGTCGTTTATGAAGAAGCATTATCCTCCCGTCGTGTCCATCAATCCTGACAACCCTCAGCAGCGCCTTATAAGGCGGGTATGCGAGGTACTGGAGCAAGGAGGACTGATTGCTTATCCCACCGACACCTTTTACGGCATTGGGTGCGACCTTTACAATAAAAAAGGAATACAATTGATATATCGGCTCAAAAACCGGCCACTAAAGAAGCCCTTTTCCTTTATATGTGACAGTCTTAAGGAAATAAGCCGCTATGCTAAGGTCAGCAATTTTGCATACAAGACCATGAAGCGCTTGTTGCCCGGGCCGTACACCTTCGTACTTGAGGGTACCAGGTTGGTTCCAAAGATAATGCTGACCAAGAGAAAAACTGTGGGGATAAGGGTGCCAGACAATGAAATTTGTCTTGCCATTGTTAGGGCCTTTGGTAGACCCATTATCAGCACGAGTGCCAAACAGAATGACCCTGAGATAATAAAGGAGGTGTATGCCCCGTATCTGGACTTGGTGGTTGATGGCGGACCTTTGTACCCGGAACCTTCAAGCGTTGTTTCCCTGATAGGCGATAAGCCGGAAATAATTCGCGTGGGAAAAGGGGATGTCAGTATTTTTCTATAGAACCCGAACTCACGGGACCTGGCCAATAATACTTCAGCTGGGCGTTTGAGCTTTTGAGGACTCTCAAAAAGCATTGGGCTGCGCTCTCAAAGAGTATGTCCCATAGGCCACCCTTCTTTTTACTGGGATAAATTAAGGTAGGTTCGCCCTTGATTCCGGCCATCTTCTTTGCAAGGTTGACAGCATCACGAAAGTTGCCCAGTTCGTCAACTAATCCAAGTTCCTTTGCTTGTTCTCCGGACAGGATCCTACCGTCTGCAATCTCCCTTACCTTTTCCACTGGCAGGTTTCTTCCCTTTGCAACAGCATGAACAAACTGGTCTTGTATCTCGGAAATGAGATTCTGGAGCAGCTTTTTTTCCTTTTCTGTAAGTTCGCGGTGGGGTGAGCCTATGTCTTTGAATTCTCCGCTTTTTATGATCTGCATTCCTATTCCCAATTTCTTGAGCAGCTCTTGGATTTGGACAAATTCCATTATTACCCCTATGCTGCCGGTCAATGTCCCAGGGTTGGCGACAATCTTGTTGGCCGCCGAGGCAATATAGTAACCTCCCGACGCTGCCACCGCTCCCATGGACGCGATGACCTTTTTCTTGGCCCTGGTTTTCATGACCTCCCGGTAAATTTCCTGGCTAGGGCCAACCCCTCCTCCAGGAGAGTCAATCCTCAAGATTATCGCCTTGATCCCCTTGTCTTTTTTGAATTCCACTAACTGGTTGATTATGGCGCGAGAGCTGGATATGAGCCCTTCAATGGGAATCACACCGATCTTGTCACCAAAGGCGATCTTAGGGGAGCTTCCCAGCTGCTTAATAATAAGGATGGAAGCAAGACCCAGAACAACGCCTACTATCACCACGATGAGTAGGACAGTCAAGAAAGTCCGTTTTTTGTCTGACATCTTCGGCCTTGCTAAGAGGTCTCTTTTTCTGGTTCATCCTCTGTTTGCTGAGGTGTTTCTTCCTGGGAACCGGCCTGTTCCAACTGTTGTTCTTGGCCTTCCATAATCTCCGGGGCTGCCTGTTCTTTAATTTCCCCATCTGTCTCGCCCACCGATCCGGGGGTGGGTTCCTCCGAGACTTCGGGTTTTTCAGCCGCTTCCGGCTCGGCTCCGGTCAAGTCTTCTTGGGGTTGCATTTGCCGCTGGAGGTTCAGCATCTCCTCTCTGAGTATCTCGCCCAAATTGGAGGTAGCCTCTTTCCGGCCTCCCAGGTAACTCTTGTAGCCTTCCTTGGTGGAAGAGGTCTCCAGCTTTTTGAGAGAAAGGGCAATCTTCTTTTCTTCAGGAGACACACTAATGACTTGGGCTTGGATGACATCGTCCACTTGAAACTTACTCAATGCATTGCCACGCTTATCCTTGGGAACCTCAGATACGTGAATAAGCCCTTCGATACCTTCTTCAAGTTCTACAAAGATGCCAAAATCTGTAACATTTGTTACCGTGCCGGTGACCCTTGTCCCTGGCGTGTACTTGTTTGGGATCTCCAGCCACGGATCCGGAGTAAGCTGCTTTATGCCGAGAGAGAATCTCTCATTTTCCTTGTCTATCTTGAGAACAATTGCCTGGACCTCCTGGCCCTTCTTGTATATCTCGGAAGGATGCTTGATCCGCTTTGTCCAAGATATGTCAGAGATATGCACAAGGCCGTCTATCCCTTCGTCAATTCCAATAAATATACCGAAGTCGGTGATGTTCTTGATTTTTCCTTCTATTGTAGTACCAACGGGATACTTCTCTGCAATCACGTCCCAAGGGTTGGGCTCCACTTGTTTCATTCCAAGGGATATGCGTTTCTTTTCCACGTCAATATTAAGAACCATGGCCTCTACTGTGTCGCCCACCTTGAGAAGCTGGGAGGGGTGCCTCACCTTTCGTGTCCAGGACATCTCAGAGATATGGATAAGGCCCTCAACTCCAGGTTCAACCTCAACAAAGGCGCCATAATCAGTGAGGCTCACAACGCGACCGGTTATCTTTGTACCAACAGGGTATTTTTCGTCAGCATTTAGCCATGGATCGGGGGTAAGCTGCTTTACACCAAGAGACACCCTTTCTTTCTCGCGGTCGAAGTGAAGCACCTTTACTGTTATTTTGTCACCTATTTGATAAAGCTGGGAGGGATGGCCAACTCTACCCCATGAAAGATCTGTTATGTGAACAAGCCCGTCTATTCCTCCCAGGTCTACAAATACACCATAGTCGGTGACGTTCTTAACCGTTCCCTCCAAGATGGCCCCGTCTTCAAGCTTTTCAAGGGTCTTTTCCCGTAAGGCAAGCCTTTCTGCCTCCAGTATCGCCCGCCTGGAAAGCACGATATTGCCCCTTCGCTTGTTGTATTTTACTATCTTGAACTCGTGCTCAGTCCCAACCAAGGCGTCCATATCCCTAACGGGCCTGAGATCTACCTGAGAGCCGGGCAAGAAGGCCGGCAGACCCACGTCAACTGACAACCCTCCCTTCACGCGGGAGACGATAGTTCCCTTAATTGTCCCATCCCTTTCGTAAATTTCTCTTATCTTGTCCCAGACCTTTATTTTGGCGGCTTTTTCTTTGGACAGGATTATTATGCCTTCGTCATCCTCCTTTCGTTCCAGGAGGACATCCACTTTTTCACCTACTTTTGCCGTGATATTACCATGCTCATCCTGGAATTCATGGATAGGAATCTGCCCCTCCGACTTGTAGCCAATATCTACCAGTACAAATTCCTTGTCCACCTGGACGATCTCGCCCTTTACCACCTCGCCTTCCTGGATGCTGCGGAAGCTCTCCTCGTATAACTGGAGAAAGTTGTCTCCCTCTTGTGTTGCATCCTCTCTTGGCGCGCCCTGATCCTCTTCTGGTGTAACTGTGTTTCCGTCGGTTTGTTCCTCTTGGTCTGCGGCGTTAACTGGATCCGGGTTGTCTATTTGTTCGTTGTTTAGCTCTGCAATTTCGCCTGTTCCTTTGTCCATTAAGCCAAATACCCCCTCACTCATTTTACCCACTATGGGCTAAACTTTGGACGTTATCAAAAGCCAGCGATAACTTCAAGCACTTATTTTGTGCAAAACCGCATTATTTCTGAGTTTCGGACTCGTTTAAAACCACCATTTGGCATATGGCATCTACAACCTCAGGTATACTGAGGTTTGTTGTATCTATGATAACCGCGTCTTGTGCTGGTTTAAGTGGAGCAAGGGCTCGTTTTTGATCTTGTTCATCCCGTTGTTTAAGCTCCTTTGCCACATCTCCCTTTTCTACTTTCTCGCCCCGCTGCCTTCGTTCTTCGAACCTTCTCCTGGCCCGCTCCTCCAAGGTGGCTGTGAGAAAGAACTTCCATTTTGCATCTGGAAAGACAACGGTCCCCATGTCCCTGCCCTCGGCCACCACCTTGCCCGCCTGGGCCGCTGTAACCCTTTGCAAGCGTGTCATGGCATGTCTCACCGCCCCCACTGCAGAGACCCTGGATGCCAGCATATCAATTTCAGGCGTCCTGATTTTATGCGATACGTCTTCTTTGTCCAAGAATATGGCCGGTGGATCTTTTGTAGTGTCAAAGTGTATCTCCAGATTCTCGCATAGGGACGCGAGTGCCTCGTTATCTTCCAACGGGATGTTCGCTTTTTTTACTGCTAATGCCACGGCTCTGTACATGGCACCGGTGTCGAGGTACGTGAAACCGAGCCTTTTTGCCACTTCCCTGCTCACAGTGCTCTTACCCGCTCCAGCAGGTCCGTCGATTGCAACCACCCACAATTCCTTGACCACTAGGCCGACGTCTCCACTATTTCTTTCAATGTATTTAGGAATCTATCGTTTTCCTGGGGAAGACCCACGTTGATCCTGATATGATCGGGAAGCCCGAAGCTGTCCATCGCCCGAACTATTACGCCTCTGCGCAGCATCCTTTCGTAAATCACTTTCCCCGGAATGGGCGTTTTGATAAGGAAAAAGTTCGTCTGGGTGGGAAAGTATTTGAGGCCCAGTTCATCCAGCCCACGAGCAAGCTGCCTGAGGCCGGCTTGGACCAAGTTCAGGGTTTCCTGGACAAAGTCTTGGTCGTCCAAGGCGGCCAAGGCCCCTGCTTGGGCCAGGGCGTTGGCGTTAAAGGGCTGGCGCACCCTATTCAAGTAGTCGATGATTTCTGGTGAGGAAAATCCGTATCCGATTCTCAACCCTGCCAGCCCGTAAAGCTTGGAAAAGGTACGGATCACCAGCAAATGGGGATGCCTGTCTAGAAGCTCAATTCCGCTGCCCACATTTTCGTCTGTTACGAATTCAATATAGGCCTCATCGAGGATAATTAAGAGGTCGCGGGGTAAGTCTTGAAGAAAATTTTCTAGTTCGGCTCTTGTGAGGGCAAGGCCCGTTGGATTGTTGGGGTTGGCGATAAATAACAACTTTGTCTTTTGCCCGATGGCTTCCCTGATCCTGTCAAGATCCAGATTGAATCCTTCCAATGGCACAGAGACCATAGTGCCCCCTGCCGCCCTTACTATTTTTTCGTAAACCAGGAAAGTGGGAAAAGGCTGGATCGCCTCTTCACCGGGGTTGAGAAAGGTTCTCACACTCAGTTCAATAAGCTCATTGGATCCATTCCCCAATATTATCTGCTCCTGAGGCAAACCGAATTTCTCTGCCAGTTTGGCCTTGAGGTAGAAACCGCTGCCATCGGGATAACGGTTAATGGTGTGGAGTTTTTCCTTGATTGCCTCGACGGCCTTGGGGGAAGGTCCCAAGGGATTTTCGTTTGACGCCAGCTTTATTGAGCCGCTGATGCCCAATTCCCTTTCCAGCTCCTCAATGGGTTTGCCAGGGGGATAGGGCACTAGGTCTTCAATTCCATCTCTTACTAGATTTTTTATCATCTCATCCGTGTTTGCAAAATTCTCAATTTTTTTGCCTCGTGGCTCGCGCCGAAGATCTTTTTCGCTCTCGCGCTTATAGCGTAATATCATAAAAATGTAAACAGCCCGTCCCAATCACTTATTTATTGACTTGACCTTGGCCGATCAAGCATCTAATATATCTACGCTTCGAGCCGATAATCGGTAGGGTTATGGTCCAGGATTTAGTCTATTGCACCTAGGTTATAATAGTCAGTAGCTGTAATAGTTTCTAAGGTGATTGTGGTTCTTTCGTAATTGTAGAGGTGAATTATGAACAAATCTCAACTTGTTGAAGCCCTGGCTAAGGCAGAGAACCTGCCGCTAAAAAAGGCTGAAGAAGTCGTCAATACCGTGTTCGGTGATATGGAGAAGTCCCTTATCCGTGGCGAGAGAGTGGAAATAAGAGGATTTGGGAGCTTCAAGGTAAAGCATTACGACGGCTACAAGGGCAGGAATCCCAAGACGGGAGAGGTGATTGATGTTGCTCCCAAGAAGCTTCCCTTTTTCAAGGTGGGAAAGGAACTCAGGGAACGTGTGGACGTGTACTAACCGGATTATTGCCTTGGTCGTGCTAGACGGGGAGCTAGCGGTGCCCTGTAACCCGAAATCCGCTTATGCGGGGTCGAATGTCCTGCATGAGAGTTCATTGCCGGGTCGCTTTCCTGTCACCTTTGGAGTAGGGATGGAGCTCACGTGACAGACGCTTGTGAACCCCGTCAGGTCCGGGAGGAAGCAGCGGTAAGCAAGGCAGTCTGTGTCGTGATGACATCTATCTCATTGCTCTGAGGTGCAGAGGCGGCTGCGGCAAGGCTCGAATGAGGATGCACGACCAAGGACTCAATAAGTCATTCAAGAATCTTATCTTCAACCCCAGCCCTATCCCCCATTTTAAATTTCACATGTTATCAGGCTGCAACCGCGTATTTGGTGCTGTGTTCACCCGTCATGGGGGTGCAAGTAAAGGCCCGTATACCCAGTTGAATGTAAGTTACAATGTGGGTGACGATCCCGGCAGCGTTGCAGCTAATCTTTCAAAGATTAAAAGCGTGATTGGCGCGCAGTGGATTGCCACCATGACCCAAGTGCACGGTGACAACATATTTTCCCTGCGCAGGGACAATTTGAAGCATGAAACGGTGCTAGACGGATATGATGCACTTGTTACGGACGTCCCGGGTGTCGCTCTGATAGTAAAGCTGGCTGACTGCCAGGGTGTGATCTTCTTTTGCGAGAAAAAAAATGTCATTGCTATTGCCCATTGCGGGTGGCGGGGAAATGTGGCAGGTATTCTAAAAAAGGTAGTGGGCGTCATGGAAAGGGAATATGGATGTGACCCAGGGGGATTGAAGGTGGCCATCAGTCCTTCCCTTGGGCCCTGTTGCGGTGAATTCAAGGGGTATGAACACATCTTTCCCCTGGAATTTTCGAGGTTCATGGTAAGAGAAAACTACTTTGATCTCTGGGCCATAAGCCGTGATCAACTAGTTGATGCCGGGGTAAAAAGGCAAAACATAGAAACAGCCGAGGTATGTACCAGGTGCCATGCAGATTTATTTTTCTCCTATAGGGCAAGCAAGGTGACAGGTCGGTTCGCAATGGCTGCAATGTTGATTGATTGAGCCTAAGGTTGGGATTCCTTGGCAAAGGGCAAAGGCATTTCCAGTCAGCTGCGCGAGGCCAGTAAAGCCGCTCCCAGGGCGCCAATTATTTGGGGCTCCTTATAGACGTGTATAGGCCGTCCCACCTTTTTTTCGAAAAGTGCCACGACCCCGCGGTTTTTCGCCACTCCGCCGGTCATGGTCAATTCAGGATGTATCCCAACGGTCTGGGCCATGTTCCAGACGCGGTTCACAATTGCGGTATGAAGCCCCAGGATAATGTTTTCACGCGGCTTGTTTTGAGCAATAAGGGAAATTACCTCTGATTCAGCAAACACAGTGCACACGCTGGATATAGGCATGGCCTCCTTTGCCTTGAGGGAGAGCTCTCCCATTTCGTCCAAGCTTAATCCAAATGTGGAGGCCATAACCTCTAAGAATCTGCCGGTTCCTGCTGCGCACTTGTCGTTCATGGCGAAGTCCAGAACCTTGCCTCCTGGACCCACGTGTATAACCTTTGAATCCTGCCCCCCAATATCCACAACAGTCCCGGTATCAGGAAAAAGGTGGTAGGCACCAGCGGCATGACAGGAAATTTCAGTGATCTTTTTGTCCGCAAAGGGTACAGATATCCTGCCATATCCCGTGGCAATGATCTTTTTGATGCGGTCTCTGGTGATACCCGCTTTGGATAAGGCATTATCCATTGCGGCCTCGGAGGCTGCTATGGGATCTGATCCGGTTTGTTCAATCGAGTAGGCCACCATATTAAGGTCTTGGTCGATTATGACCACCTCTGTGCTCAAAGAACCTGTGTCTACCCCTGCAAAGTAGTCCATGTCACTCATTTTCCAATGCCTCGAAAAATGCTTCCAGCCGAGTACGCGTTTGTTCCTCAGAATATACACGCGAGTCGGTCATATCAGCTTCTATTACCACTGCCTTGACGCCCAAGTCCTCGGCCAACAACCGCCTCATGTCATATTGGCCTACTGAATAGGGCTTACAGCTTCTGTCAGAGTGGATTACCAGCCCATCGATCTGATAATCCTTGATCATTTGCCTCATTAGGTTCAGCCTGTGCTTGAGGTTATTGTTTAGAATGACAAGGCTGTAAACCTTGGCCATTGATTCAAAGGGTGAGCGGGCATCGAGGTAATGGATTGTTTCTACCCACGCATTAGTATAAGTGGCGGCCACAAAGTTACATCCATGTTCAGCAAACAGAATGGACCAGTCACGCAGCTTAAACCACACAGCAATATTGTCCCACAACAGCCGCCTTTTTTCATTTTTGACCGCAGCTATGCCCTTCCTGACTCTATCTTGAAGTTCCTCCAGAAGAATCTCGTAATATTCTTTGGCGACCGGGAGTCCACGAAGCGAAACAATAGGGGCAAGATGGACAAATGCATCAAAGATGGTCATGGGGGCAGGCCTTGCCTTTAGTGTGGCAAGGACTTCGCCCCATAGCCTTGATGAATCCTTGCCTATCTCAATGAACTGCTCGAGTCGTTTTTGAGAGAATTTCCTTCCAGAGACCTTTTCCAGCGTGGGGATCATCTCCTCGAGTTGATCAGCCATGTATTGTATGTCACTATCCCTTATGTCTTCGAAATTGTAAGGCGTATCAAATAGAATCAAGGGAATCCGCCAGTAATGGGACAGTTCCTTGAACCAGTAAAGGATGGTTTGGCAAATATTGTTGGAACAAAAAAGGAGGTCAGGCCTTGGGAGTTTGCCGGCAGGTGTTTTTCCTGAAAAGGCATGGCCTAGGTCTATGCGGGCATAAGAACAAAGATCAGAATGGTATCCGTGCCTTTCGGCTTCCTGGCAGATTTCCGGACCCATTTTTTGGGCACCGCAAAGGGCACCGTGGTTTTCCGGATATACGGTGTAAAAGTCAAATACCCTTAGCAGCTCAACCGGTGCGCCACTGCTTACCCACGCGATGGGCATGGCCCCTTTTGCATATCGGGAAAGGAAATAGTGCTTTGTCATTATTTCGCGAAGCCTTGATGTGCACTTGAGAGGCGGCCCTAGGAACGGATTGGGCCGGGAGGGCTTCCTTTTTTTGCCACGTTTTTGCAGTCCGAGGAGCAAGGGCGCTCCCAGTTCCTTCATGAAATGGTATTTTATGGATCCAGTCAAGTTCATGTTAGGCCTGGGTAATGAGTAAACAAACGGGGCCTCAGTGTTCCGTGACGTCCCTACTTTATTGTATCATCTCCACAAAGGCCTCGAGTCTGGTTGACATCTGACCTGGAAGCCCCTGGTTTATTTCAGTGTCCAGCACCAATGTGGGAATCCCACGTTTCCTGAATTCTGTCTGCAGATTCGGCACATCGAACCATTCAGGTTCGCAAAATTTTACTATATTAAATATAACACCTTTTGCCCCGGTTTTGTCCACAAGGTCAAGGATGAACTTGGCTCTGTCCTGGATGCTGGTACCCCTTGTGGAGCATGGCGGCATGGAGAAATATCTTGCGGTCAATACTTCAAAAGGGTCCATAGAAGTATCCATCTTGGGTGACAGAAGGCGCCTGCTGGCAACTAGCAGGTCATCGTGGGCTACCCGGACTCCTAGTTCGTCTAATTTATCTAGTAATTCTAGGGGATTGGGCAATACGCCGCTCAGGATGACGGGGGTCTTTTGTTCTGTTTCATCCGAGGAATTCTCATGGAGATACCACTCAAGCAGTTGGATATAGTCCTGGGGCAAGAGGTATTCGCCCTTTCGCAAGACCTCGTAAAACTCCCGGCAGCTGCCCCTGAGTATTCCTTGAGCCCGCCTATCGTACAGCTGTTGGGACAACTGGGAAATCCTGTTGGACGATTCAATGGCTTGTTTCAAGCGGCCTGGATCAAGCTCTCCCAGCTGCGCCTCGAGCCTCTTTACAAGGTCCTTTAGCTGGGCCTTGTAGTAAGTGCGCACACCACGTGAGTAAGGGGCCTTGGGGTGATACAAAAAATAACATGGCACATTTGGGCCCATATAATCGTTTATGACAGATGCCAGGTTTTGGATTGAGTCACACGTATGAGGAAAGAGGAATCCGTCGAGGAAATCGCACTTACCCTGCAGCACAAGTTCCATCCCCATTCTAACCACAGAGCAGATATAAGATTGCAAGTGAGCATTGGCCGCGGAGATCTCCACGGGGGGATCCCAAATCTCAGCGGGAACCACGTTCATGGCCCAAAGTATTTCCTTTGGATATTGGGCAGGGAAGACCCCAAATAATGTATGACCCTGTTCTTTTTGCCTTAACAGGTAGTGCTTCCGGGCCTCAACCGTGGCTATTGTCATAAATCCTCTGTGCAAGTTTTGCTTCTGATAATGCCACATTACTCCTTGTTGCTGCAGCACTTCTGCGGGCAACAGCGTGGGCCATAAAAATCGAAGAAAACACTATAGCGGGGAGATTGACTCAAAGTCAAGCAGGCCGACAAATCACTGATTTGGTATGGCAGGCATGGGTATAGGAGGGGTAGGGGTCACAGGCTGGCCTTGTCCGCCCTCCATAGGAATTTGATCAGCACCCCCGGGTCCGGAGGGAAGTCCTTGGCCTAGGAAGCCCTGAAAGAGCTGCCTGTTTTCCCCTTCCATTGCCATTTCGAGGATGTCTTGGGCCCTGCGATTGTCCGGATCCAAGTCCAGTATCTTGTCCGCAAGCACCCTTGCTCTATGGAATTGCCCTTGTTGAAGGAAAAACTCCGCTTTTTTGAGCATTGTGGCCACTATCTCTTCCTTGCTCGGGCGTCGCTTCAGTCCTGCAACGGCCTGCTTTTTCAGTTCCAAGGCGCGAGGTTCTCCTGGATACCGGGTCAGAATTTCCTGGGCCACTTTCAATGCCATTCCATACTTGCGGGCATCCAGGTATTTGCGTCCTTCAGCCAGCTTGCTGTTGATTTCCCTTTGCCTTTTTCCTTGTTTGGCTGCATTGAGTATCTTCTTTGCCCTGACATTGCCCTTGTCCATTGATAGAACTGCCTCAGCCTCCCTTGCTGCCTTAGCAAACCTATCTGCATCAAGGTAGGCCTCTGCCTTGGCGAGCTTGGCCTCAATGGCCAAGCGCCTCTTTTCTTCCCTGTCTGCGGCGGCTTCAGCCTGTTTTTTGATTTCCAGGGCCTTGGTATTGTCAGGGTATTGTCGGAGTATCTCCTCGGCTGCTGCCATGGCCGAACTGTAGTTTCCAGATTTAAGATAGGACTCTGCTTTTCCAATCTTGGCAGCAAGCATTTTTTCTTTTCTTTCCTTGCGGATCTGCCCTAGTAAGTCTTGTGCTGCCTTATTCTTGGGGTCTTCTTTGAGCACTTTCTTAACTAGGGTCTCTGCCCGCTGCAGCTGACTTGTTTCATAAGCCTGTTGTGCCTTTTCAAGTGTTTCCAAGAGCAGCGCCTCACGGGTCTTCGCGCCTTCGACCTGTGGCTGAGCCGGAGGGGGTTCGGTCTGGTAAGCTTTCTCTGATTTGGTTGCCTTAGTGCGCTGGGTTTGCACTCCTTGGGCAGGAGCTTGCTCGCCCTTGGGGGACGGGATTTTGTCTACTTGTGCCGTGGTCTTTGATGCCTGCGGGCCTGCTTCGCCGTGGCGTTTGGTTAAATAAAGGTATCCACCCGCTGCAATTCCCAGCACAGCGATTACCACGATAATTAACAATGCTATTGGGAAGGCAGAGCTTTTGGCCGGAGCGGATGGTGCCTTGGCACCTTCTGCCTGTTTTTCTGTATGCTCGGGCGCGGGGGGTTCATAAACAGGCTCGGTTACTTTTTCGCCTACCTTCTGCTCCTGTGAGAATGCGCGGTTTAGGGCCTCACTGAGCTCCTCGCAGGATGACCACCGGTCTTGCGGATTTTTTTCAATCGCCTTAAGTACTATGCTTTCGATGGCTGGTGACAGACCGGGAATGAACTTGCTCGGAGGCGGGGGTGGGTCTTTCACATGCGCCTGCATTATCGTGTAAAGGCTACCCCCTTCGGAAAAAGGCAGCCTGCCTGTGATCATCTGGTAAAGGGTTATACCCAAGGAATAAATGTCAGAGGCGGCCGTAATGGGGTGTTTTTTGGAGGCCAAGACCTGCTCAGGGGACATGTAATACGGGGATCCCATTCCCATTCCAGTCACAGTGAGAGTTGTTTCAAAGTTTTCCCCGAGTATTCGCGCTATACCGAAATCAGTTATCTTTACCTGGCCTTCCTTGTTGGTCATTATATTACTGGGCTTGATGTCCCTGTGCACTATACCCAACTTGTGGGCATAGGCCATGGCATCCAGTGCCTGGCGGAAAATGTCTTCTATCTGGGAGAAGGCCATGGGGCCTTTGGACTCTTTGATAAGGTGATGGAGGGTTGTGCCATCCACAAACTCCATGACAATAAAGTACTGTCCTTCATGCTCTATGAAGTCATAAAGGGTTACGATATTAGGATGGCGGAGCCGGTCCATTACCTCTGCTTCTCGGAAAAAGCGCTCGTGAAAGGATTTATCACCTTCCAGTGCGGCCGAAAGCATCTTTATGGCAACAAAACGGCGCGTAAGGGTCTTGTGCTGGCCGCGATATACCACAGCCATTCCACCCTTTCCGATGTGGCCGATGATTCGATAATTTCCTATTTCTTTGCCTATCATGGTAATGGAGACCTTGTCTTTATATCGAACATATTCATAGAAAATTCAAGTGCCAAATGGTACTTAAAGCTTTCTTTTGTTGCCTGGTAAGGAGCTTTATTGTAAAAGAAATAGGTTGCCAGGCATTTAACAACTAATTCCCCGTATTAAGGTCAGGGACTAAGGGGTTGGCCCTCCCATGAAAGATATTACCGCTACGGTAAGGCATAACACTCCTATTGCCCGGAATACATATATGATGAGGCTTGAGCTGAGTGGAGGGTTTTGTGAGGCCCGAGCAGGGCAGTTCATAATGTTGCGGGTCTCCGATAGCACAGATCCTTTTTTGAGAAGGCCCTTTTCCATTGCAGGTATCCAAGAAGATGGATCTTTGCTTCTGCTTTATCGGGTGGTAGGTAAGGGTACAGCCATAATGAGCCAATGGCGGGAAGGCACAAGAACTGAGGTTCTAGGGCCTTTGGGAAACGGATTTGCACTATCACCGGGAAAAGGTTATTCAA
>QMLZ01000028.1 GCA_003646995.1 Deltaproteobacteria bacterium
TCCAGCCCCAAGCGGTCGTGGATTACGGCTTCGCCCAGAAGTTGGTCACCGAAATGGTCCGCGAAATGCCCATAGTACGCCGTGTGGATGTAACTTTTCAGCTCTGCCGGCGTCTTGTCGATGAGCCTCGCTGCCATGGTAAGGGCGTCGATGCACAGTTCTTCGGTTCTTTTCTCTGGAATGGCCCGATCAAATTTTGACTGCCCTGCTGTGACTAAATATACGGGCCTCATGAATTTTGGTACCTTGAGTTGTCTATCGCTGAACTTTATCATGCCCCATACTCCTTTCTCATTAGTCTTAGCAATTCACGACCTTCTTTCTATAAACTGCCTATGCAGAAGTCAATTATTTATTTTCCCTAACAGTCTAGACCTTTGAAACTTGTTTGCTGCCGCCAGCACACCTGCCCTGCCTGACGGAAAGGCAGCAGGGTTACCACAGAGGCACAGAAAGCACAGAGGGCCTCGTTTTTTTAAAAATCGGGAGATGCCGATTTTTGAAAACCGATGTGCCTGCGCCGCCCGCCTCATTTGTCATTGACATTTTATGGGCTTGTGCCTATAACTTTGCGCTAATAATAGATGTTTTTGACCTATATCTTTGAGGCAAAAGGAGAGGCCATGGACTTCACCTTATCAATGGAACAGGAGATCTTGCGAAAATCAGTCAGGGACTTCGCTGAAAAGGAAATAAGGCCTGTTGCAAAGGAGCTGGATGAGAGGGAGGAGTTCTCCTATGAAACCATGCAAAAAATGGCCGAGTTGGGGCTGTTCGGTATGGTGGTCAGCGAGAATTATGGGGGCCAAGGCATGGATTACCTCTCCTATATTATTGCAACGGAGGAGATTGCTCGTGTGGACGGCTCGCACGCTGCCACCGTGGCCGCGGGCAATTCCCTGGGTATCGGTCCCATATATTACTACGGAAATGAAGAACAAAAGCAAAAATACCTGCCCAAGCTATGTAGTGGTGAGGCCTTATGGGGATTTGGTTTGACCGAGCCCAACGCAGGCTCTGATGCAGGCAATTCTCAGACAACGGCTGTGCTTGATGGGGACCAGTGGGTGCTAAATGGCAGCAAGATATTCATTACAAATGCCTCCACAAGGATAAGCGCGGGTGTTACCGCCCTGTGTCGAACCGGCACCAGGGAAGATGGCAGACCAGAGCTTTCCTGTATCTTGGTTGAGACTGGTACCGCCGGCTACGAGGCCAAGCCTATGCACGGAAAAATGATGTGGAGGGCCTCCAACACCAGTGAGCTGTATTTTGATGATTGCCGGGTCCCAAAGGAAAACCTGCTTGGCCAAAGAGGCCACGGGTTTCGCCAGATGCTGGAAACCCTGGACAAGGGAAGGTTGTCCATAGGAGCCATGGGACTTGGCGGGGCCCAGGGCTGTTTTGAGAAGGCACTAAAATACGCAAGAGAAAGGGTGCAGTTTGGAAAGCCTATTGCCCATTTTCAGGTCAACTCTTTCAAACTGGCAGACATGGCCATGGAAATTGAGTGTGCGAGACTAATACTTTACAAGGCCTGCTGGCTCTGCGACAATAATAAACCATTCGGGAAAGAGGCGGCCATGGCCAAGCTTTATTGCTCGGAGGTTATGTACCGTTGCGCCAATCACGCTGTTCAGCTCCATGGTGGCTATGGCTTGATGAAAGAATATGATGTTGAAAGATTTTACCGGGACCAAAAACTGCTGGAGATAGGAGAGGGGACCTCAGAGGTGCAAAGGATAGTGATTTCCCGTTACATAGGTGCTGTGTAAGAAATCCGACACCTTAGCGATTGCTTGTTCCGTGTTCATCAAAGCCCGCCTGCTGTCCGATAAGCAAAGTACCTTTTCGTACCAACTAGCCGGCAAGACTTGTAACCATGCTTGAATTCATGCTGGGCAAAGACATAGCTGGGTACGTCCGAAGGCACAAGACCTTGATGTTTGTGTCCATGGGGCTAACCGCAATTTCCTCCCTGTTTGTAGTCATTCCCGCATACCTGCTGCAACCCTTTGTTGACAAGGGGATGAAGCTTGGAAACGAGCCTGTCAGCTGGCAAATACCGTGGATTGGACATGATCCGGCTTCGTGGCTTTCGTGGCACAAGACCCAGATAACCATAGTCGACAGTATCACGCCGAACCAGCTGCTGGTGCTGTTATCTGTAATCGCCTTTGCTGCAGTGTTTTTGAAGGCATTGACCTCATATTTCGGGGGACTGTCTGCAGCGGCTTTTTCCAACAGGGCCGTCAAATCCCTCCGGATTGATCTGTACAAGAAATTTGTGTCGTTGCCACTTGAATTTTACGAGAAAAAAAAGGGAGGGGAGCTTGTTGCCAGGGCCACAGCCGATTTAAGCGTAATGCAGGGCAGGATAGCAGATGTGTTGCGCGGCTTCATCCAATATCCTCTGACCGCCATAGCATTCCTTATCTATCTTGTCATAATGAACTACAAGCTCACGATAATTGTCTTTGTGGCAGGGCCTGTAATTGTCTGGATAATAAAGCTCTTCGGACGCAAGGCAAAGAAACATGCAATTAGGGTGCAAGACGCTACCGCGGAGGTGACCTCGGCCTACCAGGAGATGTTGCTTTGCCTGAAACTTGTTCACGGGTTCTTCCAAGGCGATAAAGAGGTGGAAAGATTTCGAGACCTGGCGGAAAACCTCTACAAAAGGGTGATGCACTGGTACAGGTGGAACATGGGTCTCGCGCCAATGCTGGATGTGACACTGTTTTTGGTCTTGCCAGGGATCCTTATTCTGGGCAAGGTCTATTTTCATCACACCCTAGGGGAAATGATGTCCATGATTTACGCATTTTCCCGCGTTTACGCGCCTGTAAAACGGCTTGCCAAGGTACACAACAGCCTCCGCACGCTTCAGGGCGCCACAGAACGGGTGTTTGGCATCATGAATACCGAGCCGGTGATAAGGGACCGACCGGGCGCAGCTGATCTGCCCAGACACAGGGAGTCCATAGAATTTGACCGGGTTACGTTCAGTTATAACAACGGCGAACCTGTGCTACGGGGAATCTCCTTCAGTATTCGGGCCGGTGAGATGGTGGCGTTTGTGGGCTCGACAGGGGCCGGGAAAAGCACCCTATTGGATTTAATACCGAGGTTTTACGACGTAAAGGATGGGGCCATCAAGATTGACGGGGTCGATATCAGGGACGTGACCCTTTCATCGCTGAGGCGCCAAATAGGAATCGTAAACCAGGACATCCTCTTGTTCCACGATACAATCTGCAATAATATAAGATACGGGTACCCCGAGGCCTCCATGGAGGAGGTAATACGCGCTGCCAAGGCTGCCAACGCCCATGAATTCATTTTGGCCCAACCAAGGGGTTACGATACGGTAGTGGGGGACCAAGGCACCATGCTTTCGGGCGGGCAACGCCAGCGCATCGCTATTGCGCGTGCCCTGCTGACCGATCCTGCCATACTTATCCTGGATGAAGCCGCCTCTGCCCTTGACGCAGAAAGCGAACAGTTGGTGCAGGAGACCATAGAGAAACTGCACGGAACCAGGACCATCCTCGTGGTGGCCCACAGGCTCAGCACAATCCTACGTGCTGATCGGATTTACGTATTGGAAGAAGGGAAGATCATCGAATCGGGCAGCCTGGAACAGTTGCTGTCTCTCAATGGTCGATTCCGCCAGCTACATGATCTTCAGTTTGGCAAATGACCCCTCCGTTGCTCGTAGGCCTCCAAGGCCTCTGTGTCGAAGGCCTCTTCTTCCCCCATGTACCTCGGAGAGAAATGGAATAGCTTTAGGTACTTCACATTGGCTTCCGCAGCAATCAGACCAGCCTCTCTGGCGGTTAGATGGAATTTCCTTCGAGCGATCTCCCTGTCCTTGTCCAGGAATGCGGCCTCGATAAAAAGAATGTCAGCATCCTTGACAAGGGAGACAATTTTTTCGCGGTTTTCCCGTGTCCCTATCACATCAGTAATATATCCAACCTTTTTGCCCGGAGAAATTTTTGCAATTTTGTCGATGAGATCTCCAAGCCTGAAACCTTTTTCCTTGACAACTACTCCCCGTTCTTCCCAGGTCACCCTAAACTCGGTGGAGGGATCCCTTTTCTCGTAAACAGCCTGTTTGAACCGGTTTAACCAAGGGCCAACGGGCAGGCCAATTTCATCCAGTGCCTCCTTGATAACATTGACGTATAAATTTTCGACCAGGCACAGGCCCAGGCACGGCGTGCGGTGGTCGAGGATTGTCCCCCGGATATGGAATGAAGGTTCCGACCAGAGTATCCCATTGTTGGCTCTTTTGGTGACGAGGGGCTTGGCCCTGAATTGCTGTTTGCAAATATAGGTCTTTTCCAGGATTACATCCGCGCGCACTTCATAAGCGTGGATCAGGAGTTCGTCCTCGTACTCGCCTACCAGGTTCCAGGTATAGGAGGCGAATTTTCCTTCGATATTGGAGAAAAAACCCTCCGGCCCAAACACATGCAATGTCTTGTGCCGTCCAAGGAAATGCCTCAAAAGGACGTCAAATCCTATGAAGTGGTCCATATGCGTATGGGTCACGAATACGTGGGTGATCTTGAGTAAGTCTCTGGAGGACAGGGGATGCAGGTCGCCTAGGTCAAAAAGGATAGCCCTTTTCTCGAAGCGAAATGGTATGAACAGCCCGGGATCCGAAAAGGGATTGTTGACAAGCCTGGGCTGAAACGAAGGGCGCATTGATTTACCTCTGGCTTTTTAAGGTCTTGCAACTTATTGACAAAGACTACCAGATGTGAGAGTTTTTGCCAATGAATTACATGAGTCCGGGGGTTTCATGACCTTAACAAAGGGCCGACTTGTTGAAAGTGTAAGACAAAGGGTTTTCTTTGTGAGAAAGGAGAAGCCCCTTCAACGGTCCCTTTTCCCCGAAATGGAACACGTGTACCTATCAAGGAAAAGGGCTGCAAGCATAGTTGACACGGTATTCGAGTTGATTAAGGGCAGCTTGGAAAAGGGGGATGACGTACTCATAAGCGGATTTGGAAAGTTTAAGGTGAGGTTTAGGTGGGCGAAAAAGGGTCGGAATCCCCAAACCGGCCAGTCTATTATAATCCCGTCGCGTAGAACCGTAACCTTTCATCCTTCGAGGAAATTGAGGGAGGAGATGAACGCGGAACCGCCCCGAGGCGGTAGGTGAAAGGATAAAGGCAAAAGGCCAAAGGATAAACCCATCTAGCCTTTAACCTTTATCCTTGCTTCTTTTTCGCCCCTTTTGTCACTCTAGCTCATTCACAACTTTAGCCCACTCTAGCTCACTGATAACTCCGGCTCACTTAAACACTACCTCCTCATTTTGCACGTCTATGACCACATGATCTCCTTCTTTTATGGACCCTTCCAGGATCTTGGTGGCCAAGGGATCTTGAATGAGATGCTGTATGGTCCTCTTGAGCGGCCTGGCACCGTATACCGGGTCGAATCCAGCCTTTGCCAGGAATTCCTTAGCCGCTGGCGTAAGCTCTATGGTTATCTTTTGTGGCTCAAGGCGCTTTGCCAGCAGTCCAATCTGTATGTCAACTATCTTCTTGATCTCTTCAGGACCCAGCGAGTTGAATATGATGATTTCATCTATTCGGTTCAGGAACTCAGGCTTGAAAGTAGCCCTTAACGCATCCATCACGCGTCGTTCCATCTCCTGAGGTTCCTTACCCGCCAGTTCCTGTATCCACTGGCTGCCGACGTTGGAGGTCATGATCAGAACCGTGTTCTTGAAGTCCACGGTTCGTCCCTTGCCGTCTGTAAGACGGCCGTCATCCAGGATTTGCAGCAGGGCATTGAAAACATCGGGATGTGCCTTTTCTATCTCATCGAATAGGATCACGGAGTAAGGATGACGCCTTACTGCCTCAGTCAAATAACCTCCTTCCTCGTAGCCCACATAACCGGGCGGCGCACCTATCAGCCGGGCTACAGAGTGTTTTTCCATGTACTCAGACATGTCAACCCGGATGAGGTATTTTTCATCATCAAAGAGAAATTCGGCCAAGGCCCTTGCGAGTTCTGTCTTGCCGACGCCCGTGGGGCCGAGGAATATGAAAGATCCAATGGGACGATTGGGATCCTGGAGCCCGGAGCGCGCACGCCTCACTGCATTGGACACAGCAATAAGGGCCTTTTCCTGCCCTACCACACGTTGAGCGAGCCTTTCTTCCATGTGCAGGAGTTTTTCTTTTTCCCCCTCCATTAGCTTTGCCACGGGGATTCCTGTCCATTTGGCCACTACCTCTGCAATATCTTCGGCATCCACTTCTTCCTTTAACATCTTGCGGTCTTTCTGGAGTTCGGCCAGTTTCTTGTTTTCTTCCTCTAAGGCCTTTTCAAGCTCTATGAGTTTTCCGTACTTTAGTTCCGCCGCCTTGGTAAGGTCACCTTCCCTCTCGGCCTTTTGAGCCTCAGCCTTGGTCGCCTCTAGTTGCTCCTTGATCTCCCTTATCCGGGTAATGACCTCCTTTTCCTTTTTCCAATGCTCTATCATTTCTTCCCTTTGGGCTGACAACTCGGCCAGTTCCTGCTCGAGTTTGACCAAGCGGTCCTTGGATGCCGGATCTTTTTCCTTCTTTAAGGCCTCCCGCTCAATCTCCAACTGGGTGATCTTGCGCTGCAGATCATCGATCTCCGCAGGCATGCTGTCGATCTCGATCCTGAGCCTGGATGTGGCCTCATCAATCAGGTCAATGGCCTTGTCAGGTAAAAAGCGGTCCGTGATGTAGCGGTGCGAAAGGGTGGCCGCGGCCACAATGGCGGAGTCCTTTATTCGCACGCCGTGATGGACCTCGTATTTTTCCTTCAAACCTCTTAATATGGAAATGGTATCTTCCACCGTGGGCTCTTCAACCAACACCGGCTGGAACCTTCTCTCAAGGGCGGCATCTTTCTCGATGTATTTACGGTATTCTTTTATGGTGGTTGCACCAATGCACCTCAGCTCTCCCCTTGCAAGGGCAGGCTTCAGCATATTAGAGGCATCCACTGCTCCTTCGGCAGCCCCCGCGCCTACAAGTGTATGCATTTCGTCTATGAAGAGAATGATCTGGCCATGGGAGTCAGTGATTTCCTTGATAACGGCCTTTAGCCTGTCTTCGAACTCACCGCGGTATTTTGCCCCGGCGATAAGGGCCCCCATATCCAGAGCTACCAGCCTCTTGTCCTTAAGGGTCTCGGGAACATCCCCCTGCACAATCCTTTGTGCCAGGCCCTCTACGATGGCGGTTTTCCCTACACCAGGCTCTCCTATGAGAACAGGGTTGTTCTTGGTTCTGCGAGACAGCACCTGAATGACCCGCCTGATTTCTTCATCCCGCCCGATAACTGGGTCGAGTTCACCTTTGGCTGCAAGGGCCGTGAGATCCTTGCTGAATCTTTCCAGGGCCTGGTACTTGTCCTCTGGATTTTGGTCTGTGATACGCTGTCCTCCTCGGATATCTACCAGGGCCTTAAGGATGGTGTCCCTGGTGATGCCGGCCTCAGCCAGAATACGGGCGGCATCACCCTCCTTTTCCTCTGTCACCGCCAAAAGAATGTGTTCGAGGCTCACATATTCATCCTTCATTTGCTCGGCCTCTTCAAAGGCCTTGTCGAGCACATTCTTTGTGCGGGGAGAAATGTATAACTGGCCCATCGCAGCTCCCGAAACCTTGGGCAGCTTGTCAATGGCGGCCTCAAAGGCTTCTATGAGCTGGGCCTGATTTGCCCCTATCTTACCTAACAGAGGAGGAATGACTCCCTCCTTCTGCTCCAGGACGGCCCTGACAATGTGCTCAGGTTCTATCTGCTGATTCCCGAAACGCTCGGCTATTTGCTGAGAGGCCTGTATTGCCTCTTGTGCCTTCAGTGTGAATTTATCCAACCTCATATGTTGATTCCTCCTGATTGTCTTGATTTTCGTGCCTGCACTACCAAGCCCTTTGGTTCACCACTTCAAAAAGATGGCATGGTAAACGGTCTTAAGCAGGTAATTTTTAGGCAGGCTAATTAAAACTAAGAACAGTTATGAAGATGTCAACAGTGCTGTGTGGTCTTAGAACACGCCCCGGAGCCCTTCCACGATAAACTCCGCGGCAATAACGGCGAGAAGCAAGCCCATCAGCCTGGTGAGGACCCTGATGCCCCCAACTCCCAACAAATTGGTTATCTTGTGCCCAAAACGGAATGCCAGGTAGACAAGCAGGCAGGCCAGTAGGATTGCTGTTATGAAAACAGCCACAATCGGGAGGCCCGCGAGCCTGTCCCTCCAGACAAGGACAGCGGTAATGGCCCCGGGGCCGGCCAGGAACGGGGTGGCGAGGGGTACAAGCGCAACACTGTCCTTGGATATTGCTTCGTGTTCTTCTTCATCGCTGGTCTTTAAGCCGGTTGGGATGAGGGCCAGCATCTGCAAGGCATAAATAAAGAAGATAAACCCCCCGGCCAGCTGGAACGCAGGAAGGCTTATGTGGAAGAAATTCAGAACAAAGTTGCCGGTCAAGGCAAAAAACAACAAGATCAGGGCCGCTGTCACCGTTGCAACGGCGGCTGTTCTATTTCGCTCGGCAGGGGTTTTGCCCGCCGTGAACATCATAAAGAAGGGAAGGTTGCCCAGTGGATCCATTATTATGAGCAATGGAACAACTATCCTTGCTATTTCCTTCAATATTTCCATGGCAACTTGTATGGGCCGCGCCTGTTTTGCGGTAATTAAGGGTTAGGGATTAGTCTTTGTAGCAACAAACCGAGCTCAAAATCAACTACCGACTGCTTCAACAATGGTTTTTTTTTTGATACACTACCCAGCCATCATGTTTGTGTCTTCCTTCCCATTGCACGCTTTCGAGGTAAGTGAACCAGGAGATCAGGGTGAATAGGCTGTCAAGGCTTTTCACTGCAGTTGCCTTACTGGTTATAGGCACAGGCCTGTGCAAAGCCCATGCTGTCCCCAGGCCAGAGGGCCTTAAACTCATAGGACAGATGATTGCCCGTTACAATATGGTGGCCATAGCCAAGAGCCTTGATGATGAGACATACAAAGGTGAAGCTGGTATTCTGAGGGTTAGCCCCGAGACCGGGCGGGCCTTGGGGCTTAGGGTTAGAATTACCAAGGACTATAGGCTCGCCATCCGCCTGTTGAGCGAAGCTGATGAGATTCACGAGCAAATTGTAAAAGAATTGAAGCAGACAAAGCCCGGGGGCTTGGACACAGACAAGGTGAACCGTCTGGTGGATCTTTGCATCTCGTACAAGTCAAAAAAGGCCAGGGCAGCCGAGCTGTTGGCTGCATACTATCAAGACTTAAACGGAGATAATGACGAGAGGCTTGATCAAGATATTTGTAAGCCGGTGCTGGAAAAGGAACTTTTTAGGAGCCTTGAAAGATATGGGTTTAGGATTCGGGATTCCTTAGCCGACTTTTTCAATCGAACATATGTGGGGGAAAGCTATGACCCTCCCCTGAGGCCAGAAAATGTTGATTTTGTAAATTCCATATTTAATGAATTTGTTAAGAGCGCATCTCGTGAAATAAAGAGGGAGTATGACCTTGATTCGTTTTTGTTAGAAAAGGACTCGGTTAAGCCCCTCGTGTGGAAGATGATTTTCCCCCCTAGGTTGAGAACCTATGCAGAGATTGTGGAACGCCTTTTTTTTCAATCGAATAATGTACATTACAAGGTGCACCCTGTCCTTTTTATGGCTTTGATGCGAAGGGAATCCAATTTTGATCCGGTTGCCGTATCACAGGTAGGCGCAGTAGGCCTCACCCAAATCATGCCCAGTACGGCCAAGCAGCTTGGAATGCAATCCGTTTATGATCCATCGTATTTTCGAGAGGCAGGAGAGTATCTGAGAAGAGCCAGGCAGTGGAGGGCCAAGGCATTGGCCTTGATTGAAGAGATAGAAAAGGACAGGGGACAGGAAAAGATTAGAAGGGCGTGGTCTTATATGCAAAAGTCTATTAGTTTCGCCAAGAAAAGCCAGGCCCTTTTTTCGAAGTACGAAAAGGAATTACTCAACCATGGCGCTGACGACCGCCTGGACGTTGAAAAGGCCATTAGACACGGATACAGGTATTTCATGAAAATGCTCAACAGATTCGGGGGGGATATCAGCCTTGCCTTGGCCGCATACAATGCAGGGCCTGGTCGAGTAAAAAAATACGGGGGAATCCCGCCTTTTCCCGAGACAGTATCATTTAGGAACGCCGTACTTGGTTACTATAGGGAGTATTTGTCCAGGCTCAGCATTGATCCTCTGAGTTACGGCAACTAGGCATTGGGGCGAAGCTTTGCCTGCACATGGGATGTAAGGTCAGCGCGTATGGCTTTCCTTCAGCCATCTGAGCCAGATCCTCTTGCGGGTTTGGAACTTGTACAGAATTCTGTCTAGCTGGTTGGAAAGCTGGAGGTCAAAAATTTTCTTCCGGGAAAAGGCGAGCAGGTCTTGTTCCAATTCCTCCCATGGGGGCATGCGATTCAAATCACCGTGGATAAACTTGTCAAAGTCAAGGTGCATCTGGTCAATCCGGTTCTCCAGATCTTGAATCGCCTTCTTGATTGCCAGATTTTCATCTGCTATGGCCACGGTATCCCCCGTGCTACTACTGGAATTCTCTCGTTCATCGCGGTATGCTCCAGCGTTGGAGCTATAAATACCAGAAGTGTTGATAGTTTTGAAGGGGTAACTGCCTAAATACGAAAGGGAGGAGAAAATGAATAAAAACGTGTTGAAGGAATCCAATTTGCCCGGGCTGAATCTTATCAAGAGAGGAAAGGTGAGGGATATTTATGAAGTAAATGGTAATTTATTGATCGTAGCCAGTGACAGGATTTCTGCATATGATGTGGTTATGGATGACCCGATCCCGGACAAGGGCAAGATCCTGACACAAATGTCGCTGTTTTGGTTTGAAAAGGTTTCCCACATCATTCCGAACCACGTAATAGCCTCTAGTCCCGAGGACTACCCTCCTTCTTGCGCTTCCTTTGCCGAGCAACTGGAGGGAAGAAGCATGCTGGTCAAAAGGGCTGAACCGCTTCCAGTGGAGTGTATAGTGAGAGGCTACCTCTCGGGGTCTGGATGGAAGGAATATCAGGAGAAAGGAAGTATTTGCGGAATCCAGTTGCCTGAAGGGCTTACAGAGTCCCAAAAGCTGGAAAGCCCCATTTTTACTCCCTCCACCAAGGCTGAAGAGGGTATCCACGACGAGAACATTTCATTTGAAAAGGCGGCCGAGCTTATTGGCCAAGACTTGGCCGAGAAGGTAAGGGAGGTCAGTTTGACAATATACGAATTCGGCAGAGATTATGCCCTTGAGCGGGGAATAATCATAGCTGATACCAAACTTGAGTTCGGCCTGTGCGACGGGGAACTGATCCTAATAGATGAGATACTTACGCCCGACTCCTCTCGATTTTGGCCCGCAGACGAATACGAGCCGGGCAGGTCCCAGAAGAGCTTTGACAAGCAATTCCTCCGAGACTATCTCACCGATATAGGCTGGGCCAAGCAGCCGCCCCCTCCAAAGCTGCCTGAGGAGATAATTCAAAAAACTAGAGAAAAGTACCTTGAGGCCCTGAGAAGAATCACGGGCAAAGATCTTGGTTAGGAGATAGGGCTTTTAGTGGGCCTTGACAAAGCCCTGAGGGATGCTTAACGTTTCGCGTAGTCCCGAAAAAGGGAAACAGACTAATATTACTTTAAAAAACGCTATGATCTCTTTGAGAGAAATGATGGATGTGGAACAAAAAGACAGGGTCGAAATAAAACACAACCACAAACCGGACACAGGACAGAAGCCTTCGAAACAGGAGGCTGAGGGCAAAACTCTATCCCTGGAAAAGCTCACCAAGGCCGAGCTGATTGAGAAACTAAAGGAGGCAGAGGAATCAGCAAGAAAATATATGGACTTGTACGTCAGGGCCCAGGCTGAGATGGATAATCTGAAAAAACGCCTCCGGAGGGAAAAAGAGGATTTCCTCAAGTTTGCCAATGAGTCGCTCATCAAGGAGCTGCTCCCGGTCGTGGATAACCTGGAAAATGCGCTCAGGCACGCTCAAGACGAGAATTCTGTTGATGCCCTAAGGGAGGGAATAGAACTGACCCTGAAGGGTTTGAAAGACGCCCTTTCAAAGGCAGGAGTCGAGGAAGTCAAGGCTGTTGGTGAGCGGTTCGACCCGAATTTTCACCATGCTGTGTCCCAGGAAGAAACGAACAAAGTGGAAACCGGTACGGTACTTCAGGAACTTCAAAAGGGATATACCCTGAACCAGCGACTGCTAAGACCAGCAATGGTTGTTGTGAGCAAGAATCCCCAGCCAGAAGATGCCGCCGTTGATACATCGGGGGGAGAGGAGAACCGGGATTCCTAGGTTGCTGAGAGCTGAAATTCTAATCTATCATCTGTCTGGCTGAATATATTGGGTATAAAAGTTTTCTAAGGAGGCATAAAAATGGGAAAAATTATAGGAATCGACTTGGGTACAACGAATTCCTGTGTCGCCGTAATGGAGGGAGGCGATCCGGTTGTCATAGCCAATGCGGAAGGGAGCCGGACGACCCCTTCGATGGTGGCATTCACTGATAGCGGGGAGCGGCTGGTAGGCCAAGCCGCAAAGCGGCAAGCCGTTACAAACCCCGAGAACACTATCTTTGGAGTAAAGAGGCTGATAGGCAGGAAGTATGACTCCAAAGAAGTACAAGAAGATATAAAGGTACTGCCATACAAAATTGTCAAAGCACCCAATGGTGATGCCTGGGTGCGTGTCAGGGGCAAGGATTACAGCCCTTCAGAAATCTCTGCAATGATTTTGCAGAAGATGAAACAGACCGCCGAGGATTACCTGGGCGAGAAGGTTACAGAGGCGGTGATTACGGTCCCCGCGTATTTTAATGATAGTCAGCGCCAGGCCACGAAGGATGCAGGCAGGATCGCCGGGCTGAAGGTAGAGAGGATTATCAATGAACCTACGGCAGCGGCGCTTGCATACGGACTTGACAAGAAGGGAGACCGAAAGATCGCTGTGTTCGACCTAGGCGGTGGAACCTTTGATATTTCCATATTGGAGATCGGTGAGGGTGTCTTTGAGGTGAAGGCGACCAACGGGGACACCCATCTGGGAGGAGAAGATTTTGACTTAAGAATCATAGATTACCTTGCAGACGAGTTCATGAAGGATCAAGGAATAGACTTGAGAAAGGATCGGATGGCGCTCCAAAGGCTTAAGGAGGCTGCCGAAAAGGCCAAGTGCGAGCTGTCGGGCGCCATGGAAACCGATATCAATTTGCCCTTCATCACCGCTGATGCCAGCGGTCCCAAGCACCTCAACATGAAACTCACAAGGGCAAAGCTTGAAGCCCTAGTAGATGATCTCATCGAGAAGGTGGTTGAGCCCTGTAACATTGCCCTGAAGGATGCTGGTCTGACCGCAGACCAGATTGATGAGGTGATCCTCGTCGGGGGCATGACGCGAATGCCCAAGGTGCAGCAAAAGGTAAAGGAGATATTCGGCAAAGAGCCCAGCAAGGGGGTAAACCCTGACGAGGTGGTAGCAATCGGCGCGGCCATCCAAGGAGGGGTGTTGCGGGGCGAGGTTAAAGACGTCCTCCTGCTGGACGTAACTCCTTTGTCTCTTGGAATCGAGACGCTGGGAGGCGTCTTTACAAAGCTGATTGAGAAAAACACCACGATACCCACCAGAAAGAGCCAGATTTTCTCTACCGCTGCTGACAATCAGACCGCGGTTGAGATACACGTGCTTCAGGGTGAACGTGAAATGGCCGCTGATAACAAGACCCTAGGCAGGTTCCAACTTGTTGGAATACCACCTGCTCCAAGGGGAGTGCCCCAGATCGAGGTGACATTTGATATTGACGCAAATGGCATAGTACACGTGTCAGCAAAGGACCTGGGGACGGGTAAGGAGCAGTCGATCAAGATCACGGCTTCAAGCGGTTTGAGCGAAGAGGAGATACAGAAACTCATCAAGGATGCGGAACTTCATGCCGAAGAAGACCGAAAGAAAAGGGAGCTGGTGGATGCTCGAAATAATGCCGACTCCCTCATTTATACCACAGAGAAGTCCCTGAAGGATGTTGAAGATAAGGTGGATGAGGCCACCAAGGACAATATCAAGCAGGCCATTGAGAGACTTAAGAAGGCTATGGAAGGTGACAATGTGGACGAGATTAAGCGACTTACCGATGAGCTGACCCAGGCTTCCCACAAACTGGCCGAGGCCATGTATGCAAAGGCCAGCCAGCAGCAGGCCCAGGCCGGGGCAGGAGGGGCCAGCGCTTCGGGAGCAGGGACTTCATCGTCAGGATCAAGCGACGAAGACGTGGTGGATGCAGACTTCGAGGAAGTGAACAAGTGATCCAACCCGGATGGACTGCTAAAAGGGCCGTTTCCGCCCTCGTGGCGGGATTGGCCCTTTTTCTTTTCAGTTGCAAGCCGGCGGTCCAGTTGAAAAAGGCTCCCATCAGGGAAGCGCGCGGCCCCGAGGAGACTTACCGGAAGGCAGAGGCGCTATTTCACCAGGGCAAGATTGATGATGCCCTCGCACTTTACAACCAATACCTGCAAGCCGAGCCGCAAGGGAAAATGGCGGCGGAGTGCCTAATGCGGGTGGGAGACATCTACCTTGAAAAGGACAAGCTGGTAGAGGCCCTTAAGTCCTATTCCCGGCTGAAGAGAGATTTCCCAACATTTCAGTACATGGCCGATGTGGCCTACAAGCTAGTTGTAGTGTTGTACAGGATAGGATCCATAGAGGAGGCCATTGCCGAAGGTGAGGCTTGGTTTACCAAATACCCTGAAAGTGAACTGGGACCATATGTGGCGTTGATACTGGGCAAGGCTTATTACTCCAAGCTGGAACAAAGTAAGGCGCTGAAGTGGTTGATGGAGGCAGAACAAGGCTTGGAGCAAACAAGTCCCATGGAGGCGAAAGAGATAGGGGTTGAGATACAGGCATTTATCCGGGAAGTGGATAAGGCGGGGCTTGAGAGCATGATGGAGATCTCAAGGGGTTCTAAATATTATCCTGCCGTGGCAATCCGGCTGGCGAGGATCTGCTACAGAATGGACGAGCTGGAAGAGGCAGAGAACGTAATAACCGAGTTACTGCAGAGCCCTGTTGAGGAGAAATGGCTGCAAAAGGCCCGCGTGCTGTATGATAAGATATTTTTGGCCCTCAATGTGGATCCTCACAAGATAGGGTGTCTCTTGCCGCTGAGCGGACCCTTTGCAATATATGGCCAGGAGGTGCTGAATGGCATTGAAATGGGGATGGGATTGTTCGGAGAGTCAAGCACTGATCTGGAAGTGGTCGTAAGAGATACGGGAGGGGACCCGGGCAAAGCGGCCGATGCAGTAGATACATTGGTACGGCGGGAAAATGTTGTTGCAGCGATGGGCCCATTGCTGAGCCGCTGCGCGGAACAGGCCGCTATGAAGGCCGAGACCCTCGGCCTCCCACTTATCACGCTTTGCCGCAAAGAGGACATTGTTGAAAAGGGTCACATGATATTTCGCAATTTTATGTTGCCCAAGAAAGAGATCGAACGATTGGTTCACGTGGCCATGGAAAGGCTGGACATGAGACGGTTTGCGATCATGTACCCTGATAATGCCTATGGGCGATATTTTATGGGGCTTTTCTGGGATGCTGTGGAACGGCGAGGTGGGGAGATAAGAGCGGTAGAGTCCTATGACCCGTCTACCACGGATTTTGCAGCTCAGATCAAGAGAATGGTGGGTCTCGACGCACCTAAGCCCAAAGAGTTCCTCGAAAAACTGAGGGAGGAAAAGTTGCCCATAGAGGAAGAATCAGAGCTTGGTCCGGAGGAAAAAGACCCCATTATAGATTTTGAAGCCGTTTTTATCCCGGACTCTGCTGAAAGGGTTGTGATGATAGCTCCTCAATTGGTCTATCACGATATCCTCGACATCTGGCTGCTGGGCACAAGTCTATGGGATTCTCCCCGGCTGTTGAAACTGGCAAAAGACTATATCCAGGGAGCTATTTTTACTTCCGGTTTTTTTGCCTTTTCAGGAGACAGGGAAGTAGAACAATTTGTTGAAAGGTACCGTAACAATTACGAGAAGGACCCCGGGCTGCTAGCGGCCACGGGATATGATACAGTAAGGTTTCTCCAAGCTGTAATCAAACAGGCAGGACCCAGGACGCGAAACCAAATGCGCAATGCCATAGCACAGGGACCCACCTTCAAAGGGCTTACCGGTGGCATATCGTTTGGGCAAGATGGGGAAGTACAAAAGAAACCGTTCGTGGTCAGCGTACTGGGTAGCCGGAAGGTGCTGTTTCCCTAATTTTATTCCTCTTGGGATTCTTTTTCCTCGTCTGTTTTCTTACTTCTCGCAACCCTTGCAACCCAAATACTCACCTCATAAAGTGCCAGCAAGGGACCGGCCATCATGATCTGAGTGATTACATCGGGCGGGGTTAGTATGGCCGCTGCCACGAATATTAGCAGGACCGCAAACTTCCTTTGCTTTTTCAAGAAGTCACTGGTTATCAGTCCCATCTTGGCAAGAAAAAAACTTGCAACCGGCAGTTCAAATACAAGGCCGAAGGCCAGCAAGAGCTTGGTTGAAAAGGAGAAGTACTGCTTCACTGAAGGGAGCGGTTTTATGTATTCATTGGCGAAGCTCATGAAAAACTTAAAGCCGAATGGAAATACGACAAAATAGCCGAAGAGTGCACCACCCACAAACAATATGCTAGAGGAAATCACAAAGGGAATCAGGAACTTTTTTTCCTTTTGGTAGAGGCCGGGCGCCACAAACATCCATATCTCGTAAAAAATAAACGGCATGGCTGCCAGCAACCCAGCTACAAAGGATACCTTTAAATAGGTGAAGAACATTTCAGGGAGGTTGGTAAATATGAGCTTGTCTCCCTCGGGCAACACCCTTTTCAGAGGCATGACCAGCAGTTCGAACAGCCGCTCCTTAAAAAAATAGGCGGCCACAAAACCTACTCCCACGGCTATGGCACACGCCATCAGCCTTTTCCTCAACTCCTCAAGATGACTCATAAAGGGCTGCTTTTCATCCTCTACCATCAGGCGTGTTCTCCTCTTCTTTCACCTGTTTCTCTTCAGCTTCTGCTTTCTTTGCCGACTCATCGGCGGGCGTGGCCTTTTCGCTTTCGGATTTCATTTTTTCATAATCCTGGAGCATTTCATCGTAATCTTTATACTTGGTCTTTTCCTCTGCAGCGGTTACGTCCGAGGAATCCAGCACGTCCTTTAATCCGCTGACGGAATCCACAAGATCCTCTTTAACCTCTTTCAGCTCTTCATCTATCTCCAGGCTTTCCTTGATCTCTTGGGTAGCCTTTTTAAATTCGGCTATACCTTTGCCCAGGGCCCTGGCTATGTCGGGCAGCTTGCTGGGCCCAATAACAATGAGGGCAATAACCATTATCACGATTAATTCCGGCATTCCGATGCCAAACATTGTTTCCTCCGGTTTCCGTCATAGGGTTAAGACAGGTGCTTGATTAGTGCCACCTCCTTGCAATCGGGAAAGTGGGGGCATTTGAGGCAGTCGGCCCATATTTTTTGGGGAAGCCTTGCCTTGTCTGTTTCCTCAAATCCCAGTCTGCGAAAGAATTCGGGGACGTAAGTCAGGGTGAACACGCGCGGGATTCCAAAATGTACAGCTTCCTCCAGTGAGGCCTCCACCAATTTTTTGCCATAGCCTTTGCCCTGTTGGCTTGGGATTACAGCCAGTGATTTGATCTCCGCCAGATCTTCCCAGCATATCCCCAGGCCGCAGACACCCACTATTGTTCCGTCTCCACCAGGCGGCTCAATAACATTGTAGTCCCTCAGATGGTCATATAACTCGCTTAGTGACCTGGGTAGAAGGTCACCCTTTTTGGCGAATTCGTTGATTATCTTATGGATTTGGGCAACATCGCTTATCGTTGCTTTTCTTACTTTCATTTGGTCGACCATCACCTCTTGCAAACGAAGCCCCTTAGCCCTGTTTTCACCGAAACAACTCCCAACTCAGACAGGGCCGCCTCCCTGGACTCAAAATCACCGTACCTCACCCTATAATACCTGCCCCTTTTGGTATCCGCCATTACATAGTAAGCGGATATTCCCTTTTTCCCCAGTACTTGAACTAGCTTCGCGGCCTTTTCGCGGGAATCAAAGGAAGCCAGCTGTATTGTGTAATGCACTCCTGAGGAGCCCGTTGATGGGCTTACACTTACCCTGTTCGTGGGCTTGGGTGCAGCATTGGGCTTGGACTGCTGGCTCAGCACGATCTTTTCTTCCTTTTTTTCCGCTAGTTTTTGGAAAAAATCGAATTCCTCTCCTTCAGGCGCCTCCTCCCTCGCCCGGGATTTGGAGGATTTCTGGGCGCCTGTGTCGTATTGTTGCTCCAAGGTGGCGAGCTTCTTTTTCAAATCTGTCAGATGCTTGAGCTTCTCGGGTATGGAGCCCCTTCCCACCAGGACTCCCAGCACAAAGCTCCACGCGAGGAGTAGAAAGATTCCCGCGATCCACATAAAGAGCCCTGGCCCAGAAAGCTCAAGCTTATAGGGTTTTTTCTTCTGGGCCATCTCACATTCTTTCGGGGGCTTCTACGCCTAGCAATTTCAGCCCCAGAAAAATGACCTGTCTCACGGCAGTAGTAAGCAACAGCCTTGCTTTACTAAGCTCCTTGTCTTGCTGCACGACCCTGCACTCGGGGTTCTTTGTGCCCAAGTTAAAATACCTGTGGAAGGCGGCCGCAAGCTCGCCCAAATAATATGTGAGCCTGTGAGGCTCCAAGGTCCTACAAATATCCTCGAGCAACCAAGGAAATTCAGCCATAATCCTTATAAGGGTAATTTCTTCCTCAAGGCCCAGCAGCCGCACGCAATTGTAATCACCCGGGGTAGCACGGATTCCCTCCTCCTCGGCCTTGCGCAGAATGCTGCTGGCTCTTGCATGCGCGTATTGCACGTAGTAGACGGGGTTGTTAGCGTCCTGTGCCTTCACAAGATCAATATCCACGTCCAGTGGCGAGTAGTGGTTTTTGGTGAGAAACACGAATCTGAGGGCGTCGACTCCAACCTCATCCATGAGCTCTTTAAGGGTTACATACCGGCCTGCCCTCTTTGACATTTTCACTTCTTGGCCGCTCTGGTAAAGCTTCACCAGCTGTATTAAGAGAACGGACAACCAATCCCGTTCTATACCACTGGCCTCTAAGGCCGCTTTCATTCTTGCAATGTAGCCATGATGATCTGCACCCCAGATATTTATGGCCTTTGTAAAACCTCTTTCCCACTTGTCCAGGTGATAGGCGATGTCGGTGGCAAAGTAAGTGTAGGAGCCATCCTGCTTGCGTACGACTCGGTCCTTGTCATCGCCGAACGAGGTGGTCCTGATCCATAGTGCCCCTTCGTGTTCGTAAACGTGCCCGCTCGAGCGAAGCCCATCCAACGTCCTTTGGAGTTTTCCGCTTTCCACTAATTCCCTTTCGCTGTACCAGACATCAAAGTGGACCCGGAATCTGTCAAGGTCTGCCTGTATCTCCGCGAGCATCCTTTTTTCCCCCTCAAAAGCGCATAGCTCAATGGCCTCATCCCGGGTCATGGCTTGAAGGTCGTATTGGGCAGAGATTTCTCTTGCTAGCTCCAACACGTAGTCGCCGTGGTAGCCGTTTTCTGGAAAGGGGTAATGGGGATCGCTCATTTGCCTCCAGCGGCTGTAGATCGATTCACCTAGTAAGCGTAATTGTTGTCCTGCATCATTGATGTAAAACTCTGTTGCCACGCCGTATCCGCAGTGCCCAAGGATCTTGGATAAGGTGTCCCCGAGGGCCGCCCCCCGGCCGTGGCCAAGGTGTAAGGGCCCTGTTGGATTCGCGCTCACAAACTCCACCATCACTTTTTGCCCTTTGCCGATTTCACTTCTGCCGAATCCCTCACCCGCCTTGAGAAGCGACACGAGATAGTCCTGCCATTTTCCAGTCGCAATGGTGAAATTTATGAATCCGGGCCCTGCTACTTCCAATTTTTCAATCAATCCCTCGTCATCGTTGAACTGCTCAACAATTATCGAGGCTATGTCCCTGGGACTGCGTTTTTGGCTTGATGCCAACGTCATGGGCAGGTTGGTTGCATAATGCCCGTGCTCAGGGTTATTTGGAATTTCCACCACGAACTCGGGCAATGGGATCTCTTTTAACAAGCCCTTTTCAAAGCAATGAGCAACCGTTTTATGGAGGAGATCCGCCAGTTTTTTCCTCATCCTTTGGTTTTTCCTTTCATGGGGTTTCAGCTATCAGCTATCAGCTAGATTATTAGAGAACTTTAGAGGCTACCCAATATGCCCGCATATATCAAGATATTCGTGAAATATTTTGCCCAGGGCCTAGCA
>QMLZ01000029.1 GCA_003646995.1 Deltaproteobacteria bacterium
ATGGATACTCAGACCACTTTTTGACGCCACAAGACCGATTACTTCGCCGGTTGCATTAAGTATTGATAGTTTTGACAATGCCTGGGTGTATGTTGGCTCTGGTCGATATTTAAGTGACTCTGACAAGAGTAATTCGGACCAACAGTACCTCTTTGGTATAAAAGATCCATTTTATAATGAAGAGAAAGCTACATACTACCATAACTACGGAGCCAATTTGGAGCTTGGTCTGTCTGATCTCTTTGATGCAGACCCCTACATAGTAATAGAAGGCGGAGATGTCTATGAAACTGATGGCGATTATTACGGCACTTTCGAAGATGATCTTTTGCCGACAGCAAGAAACTATGATGGGTGGAAAAGGAGCCTGAGTTTATCCAAAGAAAGGGTGGTAACGAAATTCGCCGTACTAGGAGGTATAGTATTCACCCCTTCGTTTGTGCCAAATGAAGATATATGCGGATTTGGTGGGGAAAGTTATCTATACGGCCAGTACTATGAGACGGGCACAGCATATTACAAGGCCGTTTTTGATAACGGCACCACTACCATCAATTTGAATGGTATGGAGCTGACCAAAGTTCTTGACGTGATAAGTCTTGGCTCTGGTAAAGCCTCTGCCGTAGGTGTCCATATAGGCATGGAAGAAGGGGCAAAGGCCTTCATCCAACAAAGCACCGGTACTATCGTTGGAACCAAGCTGAAACCGGCGTTTAATGTGAAAAGCGGGCTCACTTCTTGGAGAGAACAATAAAGGGGGGATTTTGGCATGAAGAGACAAATCCTGATTTATACAATATTATTAGTATTTTTAGTTGCACTTGGACCTGTTTCTATGGCTCAGTCGGGAGAGGTTCCTAGGGCTCAACCAACAACACTGAGTGCAACGGGAATCATAGTCGCCAAAGAGAAGAGAGGAGTTACATTAAAGGGTGGGGAGTATTTTCGGGTTCCTTTTGGGGTCAAAATTCTTAGTACTGATGAAAAGCCCCTGCCATTTAGGATGCTGCCAGTCCCTTGCAAGGCAGAGGTCCAGTATGTGAAAAGAAAGAACAGCCATGCCAAGACTGCGACCGTTATTAAGGTTCTTCACATACCCAAAGGTGCACGTGCTGGTTGGCGCTCGCCTGTCCCAGAGTAAAAACCCAGAAGTCCAGTCTCTTTATGGCTCGCGGCAAGGCCGACACCTTCCAAGGATAGAACCAGGTGCCTAGTTGGCACCTGGTCTTATTTTATCATTAAGCATATTCCTTCTGGGGATGACTGCAGATTTCACGAAGTATAAATAATCAGTGGCATAAGAAGAATATGCCTCATGAATAGGTTTGTGTTTTCCGAATAATTTGTATAATAGCAATGTTGGAGGATTTTTACGGCTCCCGGTGCGGGGGCAGGAGGGTGCCATGAAGAGGTTTTCTATACTGGTGTGTTCCATTGTATCGCTTTTGATTGTCGAACAAGCCATAGGCGCTACCACCAGTGGCGCTTCAAAGGAGTTGTTTGACAAAGCTCTACAAGCTCAGGAGGATGGGAATTTCCAGAGATCAATATTAATGTACTCAAAGGCGATCGCCTTAGATCCCAAATTCTGGGAAGCATTCTATAACAGGGGGAATTTGTATCTTGAACTTGAGCAGTATCAGAAGGCTGTGGAAGACTTTTCCAAAGCTATATCCCTTAACCCCGATGATGCAAGAATATATAATAACCGCGGCTATGCCCTGCGAGAGCTAGGTAGAAGCCGAGAAGCTCTTAGGGATTTTACCAAAGCCATTAAGATGGGTGAGAACTCTGCAGATATTTTCATGAACCGGGCCAGCCTTTATGAAGAATTGGGGGATGAATCGGCAGCGCTTAAGGACTATTCCAAGGTTATCGAATTGGACCCCAATAATGCGGATGCTTATTTTTTTAGGGGTTACCTGAGGGCCAAGCGGGCTCAGATAGCCGAGGCGATAAATGATTACACAGAGGCCATTTCTCTGAATCCTGACCATTCAGAAGCGTATTTTCAGAGGGCAGGGCTTCTCGAAAAGCAGGGGGATTTAAACGCAGCCCTTTCAGATTATATTAGGGCGACTGAAATTGATTCAGAAAATCAGGTAGCTCATTTCAACATGGGAGTGATCCTAGAAAAGCTGAAGCGTTACGAAGATGCCATAAAGGCGTTTACGGTGGCAATTGAGCTTGAAGAGGATGATGAGAAGGCATACCTTGGAAGGGCCTTTTGCCTGGCTGCCCTGGGGAGGCACAGGGAAGCCATTGCAGACTACACAAGGGCTATTGAACTCAAGCCCGAGGATCCCGAGGCCTACTTGAATCGAGGAACATCCTACAGGAAGGTTGGAAACATCCGTGCATTCTTGGAGGATTATAAGAAGGCTGCTACCTTGGGCTCTGAGCAGGCGAGAAAGTACTTGAGATCCAAAGGCATTGGTTGGCCTACTGAATAGTTCGCTCTTCTACTGCCTCTTAGGTAAGGTTTGAGAATTACAATGGCGAAGACCAATGGTGACAAAGCATTAGAAGTAGAGCAGGTTTGTAGGATTTTAGTCCGCAAGGGGATCATATCACAAACCCAGGCGAAAGAAGTCCTGGCGAGAGAGAATGATCTCAGAAATAAACTCGAAAAGATTCGGTCTTTGAAAGGGATTAAAGGGTTTTATTCATCAGCTGGGGGCCAGCCCGTAACTGGTGTGGACATTGTTTGTTTCTTACAACTTAAACGGTGTGACGCCCCTGATAAGGTGGTTGATGAAGAAACAGTCTTCCAGGCCCTCGCCTCAGAATGGGGCATTCCTTATAAGAAAATCGACCCCCTCAAGCTTGACCTGAACTTAGTTACAGACATAATTCCTCACACCTTTGCCATGAAACATCTGGTGGTACCTATCGGAATGAAAGAGGAATGTCTGATAGTGGCGACCCCAAATCCCTTTAATTTGGAGGTGCTTGAAGACATAGCAAGGGTCACCAAATACAAGGTCAACCCAGTGGTGAGCACCAAGTCTGATGTTTTGCGGATTATAGAGGAATTTTATGGATTCAAGCGTTCTATAGCAGCAGCAGAACATCAGTTTGCCGGCAGCCCTGTTGATTTGGGCAACTTGGAGCAGTTTGTGCGTCTTACACCGGCTGGCGAGGTGGCCTCCAATGATCAACATATCGTTAACGCAGTCAACCATCTTTTTTCCTATGCCTTTGACCAGAGAGCAAGTGATGTTCATATCGAACCTAAACGAGACGTAAGTGTGGTTCGGATGCGTATCGACGGGGTATTGCATACGGTTTATAGGCTCCCAAAGGCGGTTCATTCCGCCATAGTAAGCAGGATAAAGAATTTATCCCGCCTTGACATGGCAGAGAAACGCCGACCTCAGGACGGGCGTATTAAGACGGGTAGGGGCGAGACCGAAGCCGAGATCCGAGTGTCCACCGTTCCGGTTGCCTTTGGCGAGAAGGTGGTAATGCGGATAATGGATCCGGAGATACTGTTTCAAGACTTGGATCAACTGGGGTTTAGCGCCCAAGACCTTGAGAGGTACGAAAAATTTATTCACATGCCCCATGGGATCGTACTTGTTTGTGGGCCCACAGGCAGCGGTAAATCCACTACCCTTTATTCCACACTGCGGTATCTTTCTTCTCCGGAAGTCAACATAGTGACCGTTGAAGATCCCATTGAGATGGTGTATGAGGAATTTAATCAGATTGCTGTGCAGCCTGCCGTAGGGATAACTTTTGGAACCATCTTGAGAAACATCCTTCGTCAAGATCCAGATATTATTATGATTGGTGAGATGAGAGACAAGGAGACAGCAGAACATGCTATACAGGCCGCCCTTACCGGGCACCTGGTGCTGTCCACGCTTCACACGAACGATGCGGCTTCTTCGGTAACCAGGCTTTTGGACTTAGGCATCCCTGCGTTTTTGATTCAAGCAACCCTTGTCGGGGTGGTAGCCCAGAGGCTTGTACGAACCATCTGCGGGAACTGCAAGGAGCCAGTGGATGTTCCCGCGGAGCGGCTTGAGAGGCTTGGGATTAATGTGAAGGAGCGAGATCACCTTACCCTTTATAGGGGCAAGGGATGTGTTAGGTGCCGCGGTACAGGTTATCACGGCAGGACGGGTATATTTGAGGTCTTGCCCTATTCTGAGCAACTGAAGAAACTCACCACCCCTGACGCAAAACCAAGCGATATCAAATCTCAGGCCATGAAGGAAGGGATGGTCACCTTGCGGGAAAACGCGGCCAGAAAGCTTCTCGAAGGAATAACAACATATGAAGAAGTCCTGAGGGTGACCTGGGAAGGATCGGCACACTAAGGATGTTAGTCCGCCTCAGTATTTCGGATTTTGCTATTATAAGGCATCTCGAGATCGACTTTCACCCAGGCCTGAACATCCTTTCGGGCGAGACAGGTGCAGGCAAATCCATCATAATTAATGCAGTCAATCTGCTGCTGGGAGGACGTGCCACCGCAGAGCTTATAAGGGAAGGGGCAGAGGAGGCAAGGGTAGAAGGCCTTTTTCAGATCCCCGAATCTTCAACTTTGCCACGAGTATTGGAAGACATGGATGTTCCTTTTGGTGGTGAACTCCTTATCAAACGCACTATTTCCCGATCCGGCAAAAATCGGGTGACCATTAATGGATCCATAGCAACCGTGGCAATGCTGGCAAGCATCGGACCTCGACTCTTGGCCGTGTCAGGGCAACACGCCAGCCAAGCCTTACTTAAACCAGAAAACCACCTCCTATTGCTCGATGAATTTGGGGGGCTGGAGGGCGAGCGAGAGTCTTTCAGTCAGGATGTTCGGCGTTTCAAGGCTCTTGCCGAAGAAATAGCACGTTTGAGGGGCGAGATATCGCTCGCAAAAGAAAGACAGGAATTGGCCCGTTTTCAGGCAGAGGAAATCGATAGCGCCCGGGTTAGATTGGGCGAGGATCAGGAACTTGAGCAGGAAAAAAGGCGTCTCAAGTCTGCTGAAGAATTGTTCAAAATTGCGCAGTCAAGTTTCGCCGTACTCTACGACCAAGAAGATGCTGTCCTGTCCAGAATATCAAAATGCCTTAGAGACCTGGAAAGAGGAGCGGGGATTGATCCCCAGCTGAGCCCGGCTGTGGATACCTTGAAAAGAGCGGCTGCAGAGGTCGAAGACGCGAGTTATACCCTTCGAGAATACCTGGATGACATTGGGCAAGATCCGGAGCGACTCGAGCAGATAGAAGACAGGCTTTTTCTTTTGAACCAGCTGAAGCGCAAGTACGGTCCCACTCTTGAGGATGTGATTGCTTACAGAGAACGCATCTGTGGCAGGGCTGAGGAGATTGAAAGGAGCAAGATTTTACTGGGAGAAAAGGAAAAGAATTTTGAGCAGCTAAGAGAAAGGATTGCCTCTAAGGGAAATCGGCTCTCACAAAAACGCAAAGGGATTGCAAAGAGGCTCGAGCGGGCAATGGAAAGAGAGCTGAGCCGTCTCCATATGAGAGGGACCGTTTTTAAAATACATTTTCAGAGTGTACCTGGACCTGAGAGGGGAGGGCAGCGTTTGAACGTCTCGCCCGAATTCATAAGAGAAGAAGGGTTTGATCAGGTCGAGTTCATGATATCGCCCAATATCGGTGAGCCGCTGCGGCCCCTGGCAAAAATAGCTTCAGGTGGGGAGCTTTCTAGGGTGGTTTTGGCACTGAAATCAGTGCTGGCGAGCAAGGCTTCGGTGGAGACGGTAGTGTTCGACGAAGTGGACTCAGGTATAAGTGGGGCTACTGCAGAAATAGTGGGTGAAAAGCTATTGAACCTGTCCAATAGGCACCAGATCCTTTGTATTACCCACTTGCCCCAGATTGCGAGCAAAGGGAAAGCCCATTTTCTGGTAAAAAAGCAGGTTGAAGCCGGCAGGACGATTACCACCATTTCCGAGTTGAATAGAAGGCAAAGAGTAATGGAGATAGCGCGTCTCTTAGGAGGCAAAGAGATCACGCAACGAGCCATATCAAGGGCTGAAGAGATGCTTAGTCCAGACTGACAATTATTTGTCCGCGAGTGAAGCCATTGCCTTCCAAGGGCCTTGCCTCCGAGGTGGTTTCGCCAACTCTTGTCACGCTAAGCCGGCCGATCCTTTTCCAGGAAATACAAAACTGCCTTCCATCAGCAGCCTTTACAACTTTTCTGCCCCCGAAAACATCAAATCGATGACCGGGCTTCACACCAACGTCTTTTCCCGCACTAATCCTAATACTGCCATCTTCTACTTCAAGGATAGTCCCCTCCCATCTTTCAGACTCAATAGCCTCTATCAGAAGTTTGGCCGCGCGCTTTGCCAGTTTGGGCAAGACCTTTCTTTTTAGTTGATCCGACACCCAACCCTTTTCCGTGAATTCCAATTCCTCCATGTTCAGTTCGATCCCATCGGTTTCCATATGCGTGAGGATAACGGTCCCGTTTTGCGGATCAATCAAATTGACCACCAAGGATACTTGGAAGTGGACGTTAGGTTTTCTAAAAGGCCATACACCCCCCAGGCGCTCTTGCTTGTCAACAGCACTAATGGTCCCTGTTAGCAGCATGTTCATGCCCATTTCTTCCGCCTTGGACAAGAGTGCTCTGTTGACCACTACACCATAGGAAAGTTCTGTGGCTTCATCGAATTCCCCCACATGAGGAGCCTCGAAGACAATGGCCTTGCCGCTCGCACGTATCTTATCCACTATGTAACGTGAAATACTCGTTGCCACTCCCCTTCCCAGGCCCGAGTGATCCACAAAAGGGCTGACCATTACTTTTTTTTTGAGACTTGACTTGGGGCAACCGTAAGGCTCCAGTGAACCCGACCTAGTAGCACACCCGTTCAGGACAATACTTACGGTCGAAAGCAGGAGCGTCAAATACAAGCCGAATTTCTTCATCATAAAATCCTTTCACCAGCATGCATATCTTTACGAGGTTTAATATGGCTGGCCACGGAAACCAGACTCGATCAAGACCGGGCCTCGGCGGAGAGGAAATATCTATATCTAATAGCGGATTTCAAAGTCATTAAATTCCCCTTTCCATTCTTCTTGGAACTGTCTCACATTGGTTACCCTAGCGTGCGGTGGTCCATGATGACACCACTGCACCAGCTTTTTTACCTGTTCCTCTGGACCCTCGGCTACCGCCTCTACATTTCCGTCCGGCAGATTCCTTACCCATCCGTTGACGCCGAGGGATTTTGCCATTCGCCTAGTAGAATCTCGAAACCAAACCCCCTGGACTTTTCCTTCAATGATAAGCCTGACTCGAATATTACCCATGGGCTCCTCCACCTATCATCTTCAAAAATTGCTCCTCGTTCAGTATCGCAATCCCTTTTTCTATGGCTTTTGCCAGCTTAGAGCCCGGAGACTCTCCTACCACGACGTAATCCGTAGCAGAGCTCACCGACGAGGATACCTTGCCTCCCAGTTTTTCAATGAGTTCCTTTGCTTCTGAGCGCGTCATGCTGGCGAGTGTCCCTGTGAGTACAAAGGTTTTTCCTGCGATGGGCGAATCAGATACCCTGGTGGGGGCCTCCAATTCAATACCAGATGCCAGAAGGCGTTCTAGCTGGCGACGGTTTTCTTCATCTTGAAAGTACGAAACGATGCTTTGTGCTATCTCTGGACCTATCTCATCAATGGCCAAAAGCTCCTCTTCGGAGGCATTCTGGAGGGCCTCGATACTCCCAAAATGGGTTGCGAGCACACTCGCGATATGTTCGCCCACGTGTCTTATTCCTAGGGCGTAAATAAACTTAGCGAGGGAAGTCTTTTTGCTGTTCTCAATGGCGTGAAGGAGATTACCGGCCGCCTTTTCTGCCACCTTGTCCAATTTCAGCAGGTCTTCCTTTGTAAGAGCATAAAGGTCTGCTGGTTCCCTCACGAGACCCTTTTCGATCAGTTGCGTGATTAATTTATCACCTAATCCCTCGATATTCATGGCACCCTTTGATACGAAGTGCTTCAAAGCTTCTTTTATCTGGGCCGGGCAGTTGGGATTAGGGCATCGGGAGGCCACTTCTCCAGGCTTGCGCACAACTTCAGTTCCGCATACCGGGCAGTTCTTCGGCATAACAAATTTTTTCTCTTTTCCCGTGCGCTTGGACACAATGGGCATCACCACCTCCGGAATCACATCACCTGCCCTTTGAACGAGGACCACGTCTCCTATTCTGATATCCTTTTTCTGAATCTCATCTTCGTTGTGCAGTGTGGCCCTTTTTACCACCACACCACCTATTTCAACCGGCTCTAAGTGTGCAACAGGGGTTAAAACACCGGTGCGGCCTACCTGAACCTCTATGCGCAAGAGTCTTGTGGTTTCCTGGGTGGGCTTAAACTTATAAGCTATGGCCCACCTGGGGCTTCGGGCCTTTTCGCCGAGTCTGCGCTGAAGCTCAAGGCTGTTGACCTTTATCACCGCCCCATCTATCTCGTATGGAAAGCTCTCGCGCATATCTTCCAGTTTTTCACAGTAACTGACGACTTCTCCTATGGTCTTGCAGAGTTTTATATACTGTCTGTTAACCCTGAGACCCCACTGCTGAAAGGCCAGCATCATGTCCATTTGCGTCTCAAAGGAGGCACCCCTTACCTCTCCCACACCATAACAAAATATGTTCAGCGGGCGTTTGGCGGTTACCCTGGGGTCAAGCTGCCTCACGGAACCCGCTGCAGCATTACGGGGGTTTGCAAAGGGAGGAAGGTTTTTCTTGATACGCTCACGGTTTAGTTCATGGAATGCCTCTATCTCCATGTATACTTCTCCCCGCACCTCCAACAGTTCAGGAAGAGGGGGTCCCTTCTTGGGTTGCATAAGGGTCAAGGGCACCGCCAAAATGGTTTTAATATTGAGGGTAACGTCTTCGCCAACGTAACCGTCGCCCCTAGTGGAGGCCACACTTAGGCGGCCATTTTCGTAAACCAGTTCAACAGCCAAGCCGTCTATCTTGGGTTCAACCGTGTATTCTATAGGGCTTGAACGGTTCAAGTATCTCTTGAGTCTGGCGTCGAAATTAAAGAGTTCTTGAGAGCTAAAGGCATTTTCCAGACTCAACATAGGCTGCCGATGGGTGATCTGGGCAAACGCTTCTTGGGGTTGTGCGCCAACACGCTGAGTCGGGGAATCGGGTGTTATCAATTCGGGGTGAGCCTGTTCAAGTTCCACTAGTTGGCGAAATAGTCGATCATACTCTGCATCAGATATTTCGGGGTCATTTAGCACGTAGTAGCGATAGTTATGATAGCGAATTTTTTCCCGGAGCTCCTTTATTTGTCTTTCGATTTCATCCATTTTCTTTCCCCTGGAGCATTTTTGTTTTGAAGGAGTGTATTAGTCCGAAACATCCAGTCAACATCATGTCTCCGAAAGGGGCGGCCATATGCCCACCGGGGATGTGGTATAGGGAGCGGTTAGGCCCTGTTATCCCGATGTAGGCATAATCGCTTAGTTTTTTGGCGTCTGGCTGCACAAAGCATCCATGCCCCATATCTTCGAAGACTTCTTCGTTGCTAAGTTTCCCTCTTCTAAATCGGTCCAAGTGGTCTATTAACTTCTCGAGTGTAAGTAGAGAGGTGTGATGTTCGTAAACCCCTAGTACTCTATTCCCCTTCAGGAGTGCGGCCAACACGTGCTCGTTTCCAATGTTGATAATAACCATTCCCTCTTTTCTTTTTTGTTGGATCCACGGGTCCAAGCCCGCGCCGATGATGGCTGCTGCACCTGTATCCATGACCCAGCAATCCGGTGCCGCCTCCTTAACAGCCTTCATCCTGGTCAGATTGGGTGGAGGTGTTGAAAAAAGAAGGTGATGCAAGCTATCACCTTGATTCAATATGTTCTTCCACATTTGGAAACGACTGATTCTGTTGCTCCCGATGGGTGAGTATCCATGGTCCTGAACAGCGATGAGAACGTTATCAGGTAAGCTGACCTCGAACCGCTCAAGGGTTTCCCTGATGGAGTCAAGGTGCAGATCTCCTGTCTCCAGTTCTACCAATGGTTCCACATCCGGCCTTGAAGAGACTATCTCAATTCCCATGGCAGCGACTTTTTCAAGATTGTCATTGAAGGTGAGGGCAGCCTTTTCCTGAGCAAAAGCCCTGAATCCTGCCTTGATATGTGACCTTACCGCTGCCGTGCATGGTCCGCCGCCCATGGTAGTTCCTTTGAGGAATATGTGTTGTCGGTGCTGTGTTGCCCGTCGTATGCGACTGGCCAGTATCATTGTTGGAGAAGGCAGAATCATCTTCGTGCAGTTTTCGACTGGGACACCCTTGCGCCACACGAGGACATCCTGTGTGCCGCTCCCTATGTCTATTGCCAGAATTCCGTTTTCAATACTTGTTTCCATGGTCTCTCACTTGACGGGTGGATTAGTTCTAAGTCACGGCGGACCATAAAGCGCCACGCCCTCTAGTCCGCGGAGAAACTACTTGCAGCCTCAAGAAGCACATCTGCAGCCAGCCTTGTCTGCTTTTTCAGCCTTGGTTCATTGAAGCCGGGCCTCCAAACATACTCGAAAAGTTCATCTGATACAACCAACAGGGCAGCAAACTGGATTGCCCTGTAAATAGCGACGGTTGCCAGTGCTGAGAGTTCCATTTCCACTGCTACGGCTCCAAGACGCTGAAATCCTTTAACTTTTTCTTTGGACTCCCGATAAGGGGCATCGGTCGTCCATACTGGTCCTGTTTCAGCTGTTTCCCCTCTTTTTTCGAGCACATGTGCAATGGTATGAAGCAGCTCCTTATCTGTTGAAGGTCTATCTGATCCAATGGGATAATGTCTAGATGTGCCTTCGTCTGAGAATGCAAAAGTAGGCAGAACAAGGTCTCCCACCTTCACAGTGGTTTTGAGGGACCCACACCACCCCAGCATCCAAATCCTTTTTATCCCCAGGGCGATCAATTTTTCCATGGCCATAACGGCTTGGGGTGCTCCAAGGAATGGTCCACAGAGGGTAAGGGTCCGAGAGCCTTCACCGTCTACGAGATAAATTCGGCTTACCGCCGCATCATTCAAAGCAACCCTTCTGGCCTTGGTTACTTGGGCCAGATGTCTCAATTCGGACGGAAGAAGGATCATAAGGGAGTCAGACCCCACCCTAGGGTCCCCCCTATTTTTCTTTGGTACTATAATAGGTTCGTCGTGCTGCATTATATCGATCCTGTCAAAATAATCATATTAAAGGCTGGGGACATGTTTCGCAATAAATAAGGGATTTGAGGTATAAATTATATAATTACTTAAAATCATAACACTTATGGAAAAATATTTTGCTGGAAAAGGAGAGAAAATGTGATAGAATTTGAACGACATTCAAAAATGAAGCGGGATAAAATGCCTATTGACAATTATTTAAAAAAAGGAGTAAATTTAATACTTTTGATTTTTGGCAAGGACAATGTTTGAGACACTTACCGACAAGCTAAACGCGACTTTCCGACGGCTCACTGGGAGAGGGAAGCTTACTGAGGCCAATATACAGGATGCCCTCAAACAAGTGAGGATCGCGCTTTTAGAGGCGGATGTCAACTACAAGGTGGTGAAGGCCTTTATCGATGATATTCGCAAGAGGGCAATCGGGCAGGAGGTGCTGGAGAGTCTCACGCCCGGTCAACAATTTATCAAGATTGTCAACGACGAGTTGATTCAGCTCATGGGCGGAGAGATGAGCCCCCTTAATTTGAGGGGACCTACGCCCCATTGTATAATGCTGGTTGGGCTGCAGGGATCAGGAAAAACCACCACAGCAGCCAAGCTGGCAGCCCACATGAAGAAGAAGGGAAGGCATCCATACTTGGTGCCAGCGGATGTTTACAGGCCCGCAGCCATTGAACAATTGAGAAAGCTAGGGGAGCAGGTTTCCGCGCCGGTCCATGAGGCTGAACCTTCACAAAAGCCAGAGGACATTTGCGTTGAGGCAAGAGTGACTGCAGGCAGCCAAGGTGCGGACCTTCTTATAATTGATACTGCTGGCCGCCTACACATTGATGAAGCTTTAATGGCGGAGCTGGCCAGAATAAAGGAGAGGATGCTGCCCCAGGAGATACTGTTGGTGGCGGATGCCATGACAGGTCAAGATGCTGTGAATGTTGCGAAGCGTTTCAATGAGGTCCTGGATATCTCGGGCGTGATTTTGACGAAGATGGAGGGAGATGCTCGAGGGGGGGCGGCCCTTTCCATTAGGGCAGTCACTGGTAAACCTATAAAGTTTATTGGCGTTGGAGAGAAGATAGATGCACTTGAACCTTTCTTCCCTGAGCGAATGGCCTCGCGTATACTCGGGATGGGCGATGTCCTGACGCTTATTGAAAAGGCGCAAGAGGAGTTCGACCAAAAAGAAGCAGAAAAATTAGAGAAAAAGCTAAAGAAGGCGGAATTTGATTTTGAGGATTTTCTTGGCCAGCTACGACAGATCAAGAAACTTGGTTCCTTGGACCAGATCCTTGGCATGTTGCCTGGCATGGGTCAATTAAAGAAGCTGAAACAATTGAAGCCGGACGAGAAGGAGTTGACAAAGGTAGAGGCCATAATAAATTCCATGACAAGAGAGGAAAGACGCAATTACAAGATTATAAACGGTAGCCGGAGGCGGAGAATCGCGAAGGGCAGCGGCACTTCTGTCCAGGATGTCAACCGCCTAATAAAAAACTTTGCCCAAATGAAGAAGATGATGGAGCGCTTCAGCAGAAAAGGGGCAAGATCATTGCCATCGTTGTTTTCATGACGTGTTTAAAGATTAGTCATACTTAAGAAAGGGGGGTGATAGCGCTTTATGGCTGTTAGAATTAGATTGGCGCGGATGGGCGCCAAAAAGAAACCATTTTACAGGCTGGTTGCGGCCGATTCTGAGGCGCCGCGTGACGGGAGATTTCTTGAGATCCTCGGCTATTATGATCCAATGAAAGACCCGGCTGAGGTAAAGATCCACGAGGAAAAGGTAAACTACTGGCTGAGCAAAGGAGCAGGCGTTTCGGACTCGGCGAGAGCGCTTCTTAAGAAGCAGGGATTGCTATAACGGTCCCGGCCGCAATCGATTGATTCAAGGGCAGGAAGGTGCCGTAGGAAAGCAAACTTGAAACGTCCAAAGGTGGATGGCCTAGATTCCTTCGTTGGTATGTGACCGGCAACGGTGTGGCGGTGACCCCAAACACGGAGGTGAATGGAGATGAAGGACTTAATCGCATACATTGCTAAAGCGCTCGTGGATAAGCCGGAGGAAGTTGAGGTTAAAGAGATAGAGGGTGAGCAAACTTCCGTGATTGAATTGAAGGTGGCCAAGGAAGACCTCGGCAAGGTGATCGGCAAGCAAGGCCGCACCGCTCGAGCCATGAGAACAATTCTCAGCGCGGCCTCCACAAAGATCAACAAACGGTCTGTGCTGGAGATTATTGAATAGCATTGAGGCGATTCTCTTCGGCCGAGTTGATCATTATTGGAAAGGTGCGACGGCCTCACGGTCTGAAGGGCTTGCTTGTAGTTGAGTCTTACGCCGAGTCATGGGAATCGTTCCTAAAGGCAGGGTCCGTTTTTTTGGCTGATGCCTCTGGTGGCCTAAAAGAGTTCCGGGTAAGCTCTGCCAAGCCCTATAAGCAAGCGTTGCTGCTTAAACTGGAGGGCCTAGACTCGGTGGAGCAGGCTGGGGCCTTCAGGGGCTCTAACATAATGGCCAAAAAGAAATCTTTTAAGAAGGCCCGCGAAGACGAATTCTTTTGGTTTGAACTCTTAGGCCTCGAAGTGTACTGCGAAGATGGATCATATGTCGGCCGCCTAAAACAGATAATCCCTACTCCTGCCAATGACGTCTATGTAGTGAGGAACAAGGAACAGGAATACCTGATTCCTGCCACTACCGAGGTAGTACGTGAAGTGGATCTTATGCGGGGCAGGATGATTATCTCACCTTTGGACGGCATGCTGGAGATAGATGGAAATTGAGATCCTTACCATTTTCCCCGAAATCTTTGGGTCGGGTTACATCAAGACCGGAATCCTGGGAAAGGCCATAGAGAGGGGACTGGTGAGGATCAATGTGATAAATATTCGAGATTTTACCGATGATCCGCACCGGAGCACTGACGATCGGCCATATGGGGGAGGCGAAGGCATGGTTATGAAGCCCGAACCCATAGTCCGTGCTGTTGAGTCCTTGCAAACTCGGACCGGAAACACTACGAGGATACTTTTAAGCCCTCAGGGAGAAAGATTTGAACAGAAAATCGCGTGGGAACTGGCTGGCTATGATCGTTTGGTGCTCATATGTGGCAGGTATGAAGGGGTGGACGAGAGGGTGAAGGAATTTTGTGTTGACCGAGAAATATCCATCGGCGACTACGTGCTGTCGGGTGGGGAACTGGCGGCCTTGGTGGTGATAGACGCTGTGGCGCGATTATTGCCCGGAGTGGTGGGCAACTATGCATCCGTGGAAAGGGATTCTTTTAGGAACGGGCTTCTTGAGTATCCTCAATATACCAGGCCAAGGGTATTCAGGGGAAAGGCTGTGCCGGAGATATTACTATCAGGTGATCACCAAAGGATAAAATTGTGGCGAAGAAGGGAGTCCTTGAAGCGGACTGCATTGAGGAGGCCTGATCTGTTAGCCAAGGCACGGCTGTCTAAGGAAGACATGGAGACACTGAAAGAACTTTCCCGGGAAATCAAGCCTGAGGGGGACAAGTAAGGGCTATATGCGGCTTTATCTTGGGCTGGTTCATTTTCCCGTGTATAACAAGAACCGCGATACCATAGCGTCGGCAGTGACGACCCTTGATATTCACGATATAAGCAGGCTGGCTAGGACATATGGTTCAAAAGGATTTTTCGTGATAACTCCTTTGAAAGACCAAAAAAGATTGGTGGAAAGGATCAGGGAGCATTGGACAGAGGGCTACGGTGGCTTGTATAACCCTGACCGCAAGGAAGCCTTAGAACTGGTTCATTTGGTTGACACTGTTGAGTATGCAAGGGAAGAGATAACCAAGATAGAAGGAGAAAGGCCGGTCCTTTTGGCAACAGACGCCTCAAAAGGTGTGGGAAGGACGATCGGGTATAAGGAGGCGCGGAACTTGCTAGAGAAAAACAGGCCCGTATGCCTGTGTTTTGGGACGGCCTGGGGTCTTCATAGATCAGTATTGGAAGCAGCTGACTATGTGTTGGAGCCCGTATACGGGCCCACTGAATATAATCACCTGTCGGTAAGGGCAGCAGCCTCTATAATTGTAGACCGACTGGTGGGGAGATAAATTTTCCGGCAGGAGGAATTGTAGAATGGACGTAATGGATATCTTAGAGAAAGAGCAAATGCGTACAGATATTCCGGACTTCAGGGAGGGGGATACAGTAAAAGTGCATGCCCGGATCAAAGAGGGAGACAAGGAGAGGATACAGGTCTTTGAGGGGGTGGTTATTAGGAAGCGTAAAGGAAAAACCGGGGCCACCTTCACTGTGCGCAAGGTTAGCTATGGTATCGGCGTGGAGAGGATTTTCCCGCTTCATTCTCCCCTTATTGATAAGATAGAGGTTGTCACTAGAGGCAAGGTTAGGCGCAGCCGACTCTACTACCTACGGGGGCTGCGGGGTAAGGCTGCAAGAATCAAAGAAAGAAGAATTTAGCGGTCTAGCTGGGACAGCTTGGAACTCCACGAAAAGAAGCTTTTTTTGTTTCCCGAGCTGAGTGGTTCCTCATTGGAGCACGGCACGTCTTACTATGAGCAACTAGTTGCAAGTTACGGGTACAAACATATAGCGGGAATCGATGAGGCGGGCAGGGGACCTCTTGCAGGACCGGTGGTGGCAGCAGCGGTAATATTGGGCGCTGGTGTAACCACGAATGGGATAAGGGATTCCAAGGCAATGACCGAGAAGGCTCGCAACGAAGCCTTCCGCAGCCTGACACAGGGTGGTGCGTTGGTCGGTATTGGTGTGGCCTCGCCCAAGGAAATTGATAAAAACAATATCCTTAATGCCACGCTGCAGGCCATGAGAAGGGCTGTCACTAGTCTTCCTGTCAAGGCCGATTACCTGTTGGTGGACGGAGTTAATACTGTACCCCTCGAGATTCCCCAAAAATGTATTGTAAAAGGCGATCGATTGTGCCTGAGTATTTCCGCGGCTTCAATCGTGGCCAAGGTATACAGGGACAGGATAATGTACTCGTATCACCAAAAATATCCGCAGTACGGGTTTGATAGAAATAAAGGCTATGGAACCAAGGAACACATGGATGCTCTCAAGAGCTTTGGTCCTTGTCCTATTCATAGGTTAACGTTTAGGGGAGTGAGCTAAGTGAGTAAGGACAGGATTAAGCTGGGGAACAAGGGCGAAGAGCTTGCTCTCAAGGTACTGAGAAAAATGGGTTATAAGCCGCTGGTTAGTAATTTCCGTTGCTCCCTTGGGGAGATCGACCTTGTTGCAAAAGACGGGGAGACACTGGTGTTTATTGAGATCAAGACCAGAAGGCATCGTTCGCTGGGTTATGCAAAGGAAGCGGTTCACCGGAGGAAACAAAGACAGATTTCGAGGGCCGCTCTGGTTTATATGAAGCAAAACCGCTGTGAAAACATAAGAGCAAGGTTCGACGTGGTGGCGGTTAACTTAACATCCCATGGCCCTGACATTGAGGTGATCAAGGATGCCTTTGAACTTGCCTATTAGACGTACGCTTGGTCTGGATTGGTGTTTTGGCCTTGGGGTTTTATGCTGCTGAACGATGAAACGATTCTCAGGAGCTAAAGGAGTATTGTACGTAGTGGCAACCCCCATAGGTAACTTGGGAGACATTACATTACGCGCTTTGGAGGTGTTGAAGGAAGTTGATGTAATTGCGGCCGAAGGAGTCAATCGAACAAAGGCATTGTGTAACTACTATGGGATAAAGACTAGGTTGCGGCGTTTCAACCAGCACAATCAGCGGAAGGCGGGTCCCGAGCTAATTGGGTTGCTTGGATCGGGCAAGAACGTGGCTTTGGTCACTAACGCAGGAACACCTTGTATTTCTGATCCCGGTGTGTACCTAGTAAGCTCTGCCTTGGAAGCAGGGTTGCAGGTCGTACCCGTACCTGGTCCTAGCGCCGTAACCGCTGGCCTTTCCGTCTCTGGGACTCGGGCCGACAAGTTTGTCTTTCTGGGGTTTTTGCCGGCGAGACGAGGCCAGAGGCGCAAGGAGTTGGATCGATGGAAGAGACAGGTCTTGCCATTGGTGATTTATGAGGCGCCTCATCGCATAAAAGATACATTGAGGGATATTCTTGAGGTCATAGGGGAGGTCCGCATCACCATGCTGAGGGAGTTGACAAAGGTGCACGAGGAGATCAGGCGCCACAGGGCCAGTGAAATGCTGAAGTCAGTGGAAGGCTCAGAGGTGAGGGGGGAGATTGTCCTTGTGGTGGAGGCTGCTTCTGGAAAGGAGGAAGCTCTAAACGAAGAAATAAAGGCTTATTTAGATAGGCTGGTTCTCAGGGAGGATTTGCCGATAAAGCAAATCGCTACTAAGATCTCTGCTGAGACGGGAAGTTCATATAGAAAGATATACAAGGCGTGCTTGGAAATGCGGCGGGCATTAAAAGAGGGCATGGAAGGAGAGACTTTAGCGGCTCAACATGCAAAGGCTGGAAGGCATGGAAGTAAGCAAGACCCTGAGGGTGACCAATAACCTTGGCTTACATGCACGGGCTGCGGCCAAGATTGTGGATTTGGTCAGAAAACACAGCGCAGAGCTGTACTTGAGAAAGGATGATCAAGAGGTCGACGGATCAAGTATCCTTTCCATTTTAACCTTGGCATGCCCAAAGGGTACCGAGGTTCATGTTAGGGCGGTTGGAGAAGACTCACAAAAGCTCTTGGAGGAGCTGGAATCTTTATTTGAGGGGAAATTTGGGGAAGGGCAATGACAGCCCATGAATCAGAGCAAAAAAAGGTGCTTCGGGGGATAGGGGTCTCACCTGGGATCGTGATCGGGAAGGCCCATCTTGTTGATAGAAGCAGGGTGAAGATTTTCTACCACTACTTGGTGGACGAGGAACAAGTGGAAAAAGAGCTGAAGAGGTTCCGTGATGCGCTAAAAAAAACAGAAGAACAGCTACTGGGCCTCAGAAATAACATGCCCGAGCACATAAAACAGCACGGGTTCATTATTGATAGCCATCTTATGATCTTGAAGGATGGCATGCTCACGGACGCTACCGAAGAAACTATTCTTAAAGAGAAGATCAATGCTGAGTGGGCCATTAGAAAATCCCTGAATAATATCCGTAAGATGTTCGGGGAAATCGATGACGAATATATCCGGAATCGTCTTTTTGACGTGGAAAACGTTACCGAAAGGATCTTGCGGAACCTTTCAGGGGAGGAGCAAGAGAGCCTCGCAAAAATAACTAACAAGGTAATAATTGTGGCACATGAACTAACACCTTGTGACACTACGGAAATGAATGTCAACAAGGTAATGGGGTTCATAACAGACGTAGGAGGCCGGACCTCGCATACAGCTATAATGGCGCAAGCCCTTGAGTTGCCGGCAGTCGTGGGACTGGAGACAGCTACTAGGGTAATCGAAGATGGGGACTTGCTCATTGTCGATGGAACCACAGGTGAGGTAATCGTTAACCCTGACGATGCCGACATCATTTTCTATCAAGAAAAGCACTTTCGGCTGGAGAGATACAAGACCAATATAGCGAAAACAAGCCATCTGCCTGCCGAGACCATTGACGGACACAGGGTAGCGGTAAAGGCAAATATTGAGTTTTTGGAGGAGGTGGCAGCGGTAAAGGAGCATGGTGGTGAAGGCATAGGACTGTACCGGACCGAATTCCTATACCTGCGGTGCAGAGCCCTTCCCACTGAAGAGGATTTGTTCGAAGACTACAAGGAAGTGGCACGGGTGATGGCCCCGGATCCCGTTACCATAAGGACCCTTGATATGGGGGGGGATAAATTTGCGCCTGATTTCTCAGGCACAAAGGAGACTAATCCGGCTCTCGGACTAAGGGCAATAAGGTTTTGTTTGAAGCAACCTGAAATCTTTAAGCAGCAGCTTAGGGCCATACTTAAGGCAAGTGCGCACGGGAATATCCACCTGATGTTTCCCATGATTTCGGGAGTACAAGAAATTCTTGATGCAAAGCGGATCTTGGAGGAAGTCAGACAAGAGTTGGACAAAAAAGGTGAGGCCTACGATCCACACATGAAGGTGGGGATCATGATAGAAGTTCCTTCGGCAGTAACCATGGCAGAGGTCCTAGCCGAGCATGTTGATTTCTTCAGTATCGGCACAAATGACCTAATTCAGTATGCTTTGGCCATCGATCGGGTAAACGAGCATGTTGCCTATATGTACCAGCCCTATCACCCCGCCATATTAAGGATGATCAAAATGGTTGTGGATGCTGGCAAGGCAGCAGATATCCCGGTGGCCCTATGCGGTGAGATGGCTGGCGATCCTCTTTGTACAGGCATTCTTCTTGGACTTGGTATTCAAGAGTTTAGCATGAATCCAAGGTCTATCCCTGTTATAAAGAAGGTTATCAGGGCCTTGGCAATGAAAGACGCAAAGCAGGATCTGGCTGAGGTGATGAAAATGTCTACCGCCAAAGAGGTTCGTGATTACCTGAGTGGGGCAATGGGGCCTAAACTGGTAGAGCTGGGCCTTGAAGAGCATCTACCCGCATCACAGAAGACTTCCTAAGGAAAAGGGATCTAGGATGGCCGTGAGAGTAGTATGCCAAAACAAAAAGGCCTCACACGATTACCACATCGAGGAAACCCTGGAGGCAGGTATTGTGTTGCTCGGGCCTGAAGTAAAATCCCTGCGCGAAGGCCGGGCTAGCCTAGTGGACAGCTATGCAAAGGTAAAGAAAGGTGAAGTATATCTTTATAACATGCATATAACACCATATGCCTACGCTGGACACGTAAACCTTGATCCGAGGAGGCCGAGGAAGCTCCTTCTCAACAAGAGAGAAATAAAAAGGCTCATAGGCAAGACAGAGGAAAAAGGGTATACCCTAATTCCCACCAAGTTGTATTTCTCGCCCAAGGGCTGGGCAAAGGTAGAATTGGCTATTGCTAAGGGTAAGCGGAAATATGATAAGCGGAAAGCCATAAAGGAGAGAGAACTAAAAAGAGAAATGGAGCAGGTCAAAAAACGTGGCCCTTATTGACTATGATTCTTAAAAGGCTTATACTTTTAATAGTTCTTTGAGATGGGGGCGAACTGGCTTCGACGGGGATAGTGAAGCTTAGGCTGCATACCGAGGTTCCGCCTGCTCGTAAAACAGGTGGGTTAAACACAGACGCAGACGATTATGCGTATGCTCTAGCCGCTTAATGACGGCTAGC